>CBQZLL010000005.1:0-29427 GCA_967749945.1 uncultured Frankiaceae bacterium | reverse complement strand
TCGATCCGCACCGCGCTCGCGGGCGCGCTGACCGGGCGCGCCCGAGTCGGCGCGCACGTCGTCACGTCGGCGGTCGAGCACTCGGCGGTGCTGGCGTTCGTCGAACGGCTCGACACGACGGTCGTCGGCGTCGCGCGGACCGGGCTCGTCGCGGCCGGCGAGTTCGCGACGGCGTTGCGCGCGGACACCGCGGTCGCGTCGTTGCAGCACGCCAACCACGAGGTCGGCACGGTCCAGCCGGTCGAGGCGGTCGCCGCCGCGTGCGCCGAACGCGGCATCCCGCTGCACGTCGACGCCGCAATATCCGTCGGGCGCATCGCACCGCCCACCGGGTGGGCGCTGCTCTCCGCGTCGGCGCACAAGTGGGGCGGCCCGGCCGGCGTCGGCGTGCTCGTCGTACGCAAGGGAACGCGGTGGCGTTCCGCCGAGCAGGAGGGCTACCCGAACGTCCCCGCCATCGCCGCCGCCGCCGCGGCCCTCGACGCGGTCGCGGGCGAACGCGACGCCGAGGCCGCCCGACTCGCCGCGCTCGTCGACCTGGTCCGGCGCGAGGTCGCCGCGCGCATCCCCGACGTCGAGGTGCTCGGCGAGCCGGACGCGCGGCTGCCGCACGTCGTGACGTTCTCCTGCCTCTACGTGGACGGCGAGGCGTTGGTCACCGAGCTGGACCGGCGCGGGTTCGCGGTCAACAGCGGCTCGTCGTGCGCGACCGAGACCGGCGGTCCGAGCCACGTGCTCGAAGCGATGGGCGTACTGACCCAGGGCAACGTCCGCGTCTCCCTGGGCCGCGACACGACCGAGGCCGAGGTGTCGACGTTCCTCGACACCGTCGTCGACGTCGTCGCGGACGTCCGGGCGGCACTGTGACCGCGGACCTCACGCTCGACACCCTGGGGAAACGCTGCCCGGTCCCGGTCATCGAGCTCGCCGAGCACATCGGCGAGGTCGAGGTCGGTCAGGTCGTCGCGGTGCTGTCCGACGACGCCGCGGCGCGGGTCGACATCCCGGTCTGGTGCCGGATGAAGGGCCACGAGTACGCCGGCGCCGAGGGCACCACGTTCCACGTCCGCCGCCTGCACTAGCCCAACCCCCCTAGGCGCCGCCGCGCGGAGTCGTCATGCTTCGCCTCCACCGAGGAGGAGCCATGGCGACACGAGGACGAGGACAGCGCCTGCTCTGCGCAGCCGCGGTCGCGGTGCTGTGCCTGAGCGCGAGCCCAGCGCGCGCGGAGTACGTGCTCGGCAACGGGTTCAACCTGACCGAGAACACCGGGCTACTGACGACCGGCTACACCGTGTACCTGGTCGAGTCCCCCGGGATCGAGACTCTCCGCCCCTATGTCGAGCTCGCCGCGGCCGAGATCCAGTCGATCACCGGCCGGACCGTCACCGTCCAGGAGGAGACAGTCCTGCCGCCGGTTCCCGTGGTCGACGTCCGCGACAAGGGCGAGATCTTCGTCGAGGTCAACGCCGTCGCCGACAACTGCTCCATGAACTCCGACGTGTGGGTCGGGTGCACCGAGACGTCCAAGGACTTCTGCGCCGACTGCGCACGCACGGATGTGCAGTACGTGCTGAGCGCGCTGGTCACGATCCACCCGTACGAGCTCACCCGCACCGCGCACGACCAGCAGCACGTCGTGTTCCACGAGATGGGGCACGCGTTCGGTCTCTTTCACTACAACACCGTGTTCGAGGGCGAGAAGCAGCTCATGGACAGCAACGAGCACATCCAGGTCTCGTTCCAGAGCGGCGACAGGAACGGCCTGATCTACCAGAAAAACCGCGGCACGGCGTAGCGGCGCTGACCGTGCAGCACTCCGTCGACGGAACGCTGCTCCACGATGGGGCGCCGATCAGTGCAGGTGAGGCCGGACCTCGTCGGCGGCTGCGTCGCCGTACGTACCCGCCAGCCGGGCGAGGAACGACGCTGACTCGACCGAGTACTCCTGCGTCCCGACGGTCTCCAGGACGTACGTCGCGAGCAGCGTCCCGACCTGCGCCGAACGTTCGAGGGCGAGGCCCCACGCGCGCGCCGCGAGGAAGCCCGCGCGGAACGCGTCGCCGACACCGGTCGGGTCGGCCTTGCGCTCCTCGGGCACGACGGGCACCTCGATGTCGGCCTCGCCGCGGCGCTGCACGACGCAGCCCTTCGGGCCGTGCGTCGTGATGCGGGTGCCGACGTGGTCGAGCACCTCGTCGGCGGACCAGCCGGTCTTCGACTCGATGAGCGCGGCCTCGTAGTCGTTCGTGATGAGCATCTCGGCGCCGTCGACGAGCGCGCGGATCTGCGGGCCCTCGAGCGACGAGAGCTGCTGGCTCGGGTCGGCGACGAACGGGATGCCGAGCGCCCGCGCCTCCTCGGTGTGCCGCGTCATCGCCTCGGGGTCGTTCGGCGAGACGACGACCAGGTCGAGCCCGCCGACCCGCGCCGCGATCGGACCGAGCTCGATATCGCGCGCCTCGCTCATCGCCCCGGGGTAGAACGTCGCGATCTGGCACTGGTCGGCGTCGGTCGTGCAGAAGAACCGCGCGGTGTTCAGCAGGTCGCTCACGTGTACCGAGCCGGTGTCGACGCCGTGCCGCGACAGCCACGCCTCGTAGTCGGTCCAGTCGGCACCGACCGCGCCCACGAGGATCGGCGTGTGCCCGAGCTGTGCCATGCCGTACGCGATGTTCGCCGCGACGCCACCGCGCCGCCGGTCCAGCTCGTGGGCGAGGAACGACAGCGAGAGCCGGTGCAGCTGGTCGGGCAGGAGCTGGTCGGCGAACCGCCCGTCGAACGTCATGAGGTAGTCGGTCGCGATGGACCCGGTGACGGCGATGCGCATCCTGCGACCCTACGCGAGCGTCCCGGTCCGGCCCACGGACGGGCCGGACCGGAACTTTCCCCCGTACCGGGCAGTACGCCGCAACCGGCCGGGTGTTACACGTTCCACGCTTTGCCGCGCCAGCCGCGGATGCCGCCGAGCACCGCGGTGACGAGCGGCGCGATCACCGCGCTCGACAGGGTCAGCGGGTACACGCCGAACTGCTGCAACGCGATCGTCACGCCGATGCCGAAGAACAGCCCGCTGACGAACCCGAGCACCGGCCGGCCCTTGACCCAGACCCGGTGGCGGTCGCGCGGCGCGGCAGCGGCGGCGGGTACGGCGAACGCGAACGCGCCGGTCGACGCGATGAGCGCGAACAGGATCCCGGCGAGACAGCCGACGCTGGAGTTCGTGGCGACGTTCGCCTTCCGGTCCGGTCTCGGCTGCTGCATCCTCTCGAGCGTGTCGGGCGCGATGCCGGGGTCGTACGTCCCCTGGTCGTCGGGCCTCGGCGGCGCCTCGTCGGACGGCGGCGGTTCGTCGCCGCCCGCGGACGCGACGACACCGATCGCGCCGAGACCGCCGACGGCCACCGCGACCTCGGCGGCGAGCTTGCTGCCGTGCAGCTCGGCGTAGAACGTGCCCGAGCAGTCCCAACCCGGCCGCGCGACCGAGTGGACGTCGACGCGGTAGAGGCCGGAGCCGTACTTGAGGTACGTGTCGACGTTCACCGAGCGCTGGAACCGCACGCCCGTCGCCGACTCGTGCAGCGTCGTCGTGGCGAGGTTCTCGATGAAGTGGATCTCGACGCTGGTGTTCGACTTGAGCTCCAGCGAGGACGGGAGACTACGGATCCCGAGCGGGGAGAGGCCGGTGAGGACGACCCGCTGGCCCTTGTGCACCTGCAGCGGATGGTCCTTGTCGAGCGTCCCGATGGGTACGCCGCCGACGAACGCGTCGCAGCCGCCTTGGGTCAGCGAGCTGCCCGACCCCTGCATCGGCAGACCCGTCGCGGCCGACGCGGTGCCCGCGACCATGGCCGTCGTGAACCCGGCCAGCGCGAGCACGCCGAACGCCTTGCGGACCCGACGGCGGCCGGGCAGCGGCACCGGGTCGACGGTGCCGTACGGCGTCAGCGGGTTGCAGCGCAGGATGCGCCAGGTCACGAGGAGCAGCGCGACCAGGAACGATCGCTGCCGCAGCGCGTCCTCGGCGTAGTGGCTGCACGACGGCGCGAACCGGCAGCAACCCGCGGTCCGTTCGCGAAGCCGGGAGTGGCGGTAGCGGTCGATGGCACGTAGTGCCTGGGCGGTGAGGCTCATCGCATACCCCCTTGCCAGATGCGCCCGAGGGTAGCGGTTTGGTGATCACGGCGGAGGCGAATCGGGCAAGGGCGGCGGCTGCGTAGCTGCCCGCCCGCCCCTCGTGTGGAGAGTGCGCCCGCGGCGCGGCAGCGCCCTCGCCCTATACGCGCTCCACCAGCATCGCGGCGCCCTGCCCGACGCCGACGCACATCGTCGCGAGGCCGCGTCGCGCCCCTTCCCGTTCCATCCGGCCGAGCAGCGTCACGACGAGCCGCGCGCCCGAGCAGCCGAGCGGATGCCCCAGCGCGATGGCCCCGCCGTCGGCGTTGACGCGCTCCTCCTCGATCCCGAGCCGGCGCAGGCAGGCGAGCACCTGCACGGCGAACGCCTCGTTCAGCTCGACCGCGTCGACGTCGCCGACCGACCAGCCCGCGCGGGCCAGCGCCTTCTCCGTCGCGGGCACCGGGCCGATACCCATGAGATACGGCTCGACGCCCGCCGCCGCACTCGTCACGACGCGCGCGCGGGGCGTCAGGCCGAGGCGTTCGACGGCCGCCTCGCTCGCGACGACCACCGCGGCGGCGCCGTCGGAGAGCGGCGAGCTCGACCCGGCAGTGACGACGCCGTCGGGCCGGAACACCGGCTTCAATGCCGCGAGCTTCTCCAGCGTCGACCCGGGCCGCGGGCCTTCGTCGGTGTCGACGTCGTCGACCGCGACGATCTCGGCGTCGAACCGGCCGGCCTTCTGCGCGTCGACCGCGCGGTCCTGCGACCGCAACGCCCACGCGTCCGAGTCCGCGCGGGTGATGCCGTCGAGCGCCGCGACCTCCTCGGCGGTCTCGCCCATCGACAACGTGCGCTTCGGCACGGCCGCCATCCGCGGGTTGACGAACCGCCACCCGAGCGACGTGTCGAACACCTCCGGGGCCTTCGCCCAGGGCGTCCCGGCCTTCGCCATGACGTACGGCGCGCGCGTCATCGACTCGACGCCGCCCGCGACGACGACGTCGGCCTCGCCCGCGCGGATCTGCGCCGCGGCCGTGCCGATCGCGGTGAGACCGCTGGCGCACAGGCGGTTCACGGTGTACGCGGGGATCTCGACGGGCAGCCCGGCGAGCATGACGGCCATCCGCGCGACGTTGCGGTTGTCCTCGCCGGCCTGGTTCGCCGCGCCGAGCACGACCTCGTCGACGACCGCCGGGTCGAGGCCCGCGCGCCGTACCGCCTCGCCGACGACGAGCGCCGCGAGGTCGTCCGGCCGAACGCCCGCGAGCTGACCGCCGTACTTGCCCATCGGGGTGCGTACGCCCGCGACGAGGAACGCCTCTGCCATGCGCTCAGGCTACGGGAACCGGAAAGGCCACGGGCGCGTCGCAACGGTGACACCATCGCCGGGTAGGGGGTTCTCGTGGACCGTTCGTCGCTCGCCCGCCGGGTCACTCCCGCCGGCGTGTTCGTCGTCGTCCTGGCCGCGATCGTGGCCCTGAGCCTGCGCGGCGGTGGTACGACCCTCGAGCCGGTTCCCCTCGGCTCCTCGGGCGTGCGCAACGACCGCGCCAAGACCGCGGGCGCGGACAGCGCGGCACCGGCCCTCGCGCCGTACTACGGCAAGGTCGTCATCCCCGACGCGCTGCTCGCCGGGCTCCCCGACGAAGGTCCGGTCTACCAGGTCGGTGCCACCGTCGGCGCGGATCGCGTCGCCGCGCTGGCCACGGCGCTCGGCGTCAGCGGCGAGCCGCGCACCGACGACGACGGCTGGGTCGTCGGCCCCGGCAACGTCGCCGTCGACGGCGGCGTCGTCTCCTCCGGCGGCGTCTCGACCGGGGTCGCGACCGCCGAGCCGGGCACCGTCGAGCCCTCGCCGAACGCGTCCGGCGCCCCGGACGAGCCCGTACCGCCGCCCTGCCCGTCGCCCGCGCCGGACACCAAGGACACCTGCGTGACCCCGCTGCCGCCGGTGCCCGTGTCGCCGCCGCCGGGTCCGTCGGACGACGCGGCCCGCGCGGCCGCCGCGAAGGTCTTCGCGGCCGTGGGCCTCGGCGACGCGCCGGTCGCCGTCACCGACGGCTGGGGCAGCAAGGACGTCGCCGCGTCGCCCGTCGTCGGCGGCCTGCCGACCGTCGGGTTCGAGACCCGGGTCAACGTCGACGCCGACGGCACGATCGCGTACGCCAACGGCTTCCTCGGCACGCCGCACTTCGACGCGCGCTACCCGCTCCTCGACCCGCGGGCGGCGGTGGACCGCGGCTACGGCAGCGGCATCGAGCCGATGCGCGACCTGATCGGCGCGCCGTGCGAGGTCGGCAGCACGTGCCCGCCGTACCCGGCGGCGCCGGACCGGGAGGCGACGAAGGTGCGGCTCGGCCTGCTGTTCATGGGCGGCTGGGACGGCAAGGACGCGTTCCTCGCGCCGGCCTGGCTGCTGTCGTTCGAGGGCTCGACGTACGAGGAGCCGGTGCTCGCGCTGCCCGACAAGTACATCGCGACGCCGCCGCCGAGCGGCGACCCCGGCGAGCCGGTGTGCAACCCGTCGCCCTGCCCGAAGCCCGGCGTCGAGGAAGGCACCGCGGTCCCCCCGGCCGACGGCAACCGGTAAAATCGACACATCGGGCAAAACGTGCATACTCCCTCGAACACCCGATTCCGGCTGTAAGGGGGAACCTTCGTGCGTTCCGTGCTCTCGCCTGCCCGTCGGCGTACCGCGGCCCTGGCCCTGGCGCTGGTCTCGACGGGCGTCGCGCCCGTCGCGGTCCGCCCGGCCGCCGCAGTCACGTACACCGTCACCAAGCAGTTCGTCTCCGTCCCGGCCGGGCCGGGCTCGCCCGACACGATCCGGCTCTGGACGTCGTTCTACGTCCCGGCCGGCGCCGACGCGGCCAACCAGGTACCCGTCGTGCTGCTCACGCACGGCTGGGGTGGCCGACACGACGCGGGCTGGGAGCTGCAGACCTCGCAGTTCCTGGCCGGCAATGGCTACGCCGTCATCGGCTGGGACTCCCGCGGCTTCGGCAACTCGGAGGGCTGGGTCGAGCTGGACTCGCCGGACTACGAGGTGCATGACGCGCGGCGGATGCTCGACCTGGCGGCCACCCTGCCGTACGTCCTGACCGACGGATCCGGTGACCCGCGGGCCGGCATGATCGGCGTCTCCTACGCCGGTGGCATCCAGCTGCTCACGGCCGCGTTCGACGACCGCCTCGACGCGATCGTCCCCGTGATCACCTGGAACAACCTGCCACGCTCGCTGGCGCCCGACGGCGTCGTGAAGATGGACTGGGTGACGCTGCTGTTCGGCGCCGGTGTGGTGTCCGGCCTGGTCGGCGACACGCCGCCCAACCAGTCGAGCCACCTGCCCGACACGACTGTCGACCCGATCCTCGCCGACTTCTTCGTCAACGGGCTGGTGCAGGGCACGCTCTCCCAGCAGGCGATCGATGCGCTCACGTACCGCTCGCCGTCCACGTACATCGACCGCATCGACACCCCGACGCTGCTCGTGCAGGGCGAGGGCGACACGCTGTTCCCCTGGAACGAAGCGGTCGCCAACTACACCGGGATCGGCGGCGACGGGACTCCCGTGAAGCTGATCGAGGCGCAGTTCGGGCACAGCGAGGACGCGGCGCCCGGCGAGATGGCCTTCACCGGCGGCGCCGACGACCTGTTCGGGTCGAACGTGCTGAACTGGTTCGCGCGCTACCTCGACGGCGACACCTCGGTGAGCACCGGCCCGACGCTGCAGGTGCGCACCGACTGGCTGCCGACCGACCCGGCGAACGCGGCGGCGCCGTTCCTCACCCAGACCGCGCCGCTCGCACCGACGACGACGCTGTACCTGAACGCGACGAGCGGCTCGCTCGACACCACGTCGCCCCTCGCGGGCTCGGCGAACGTCGTGCAGCCGGCACTACCGGCGAGCTACTCGGAGACCTCGAACTTCTCCCATCCCGGCGACCCTGGCGACCAGTCCGAGTTCGACGCTCCGGGGACGGTCGCGACGTTCGACACCCCGCTGCTCACGACGCCGCTCGACCTGGCCGGGATCCCGCAAGCGACGTTCACGGTGAGCTCGACCACGACGGACACGATGCTGTTCGTCAAGCTCTACGACGTCGCGCCGGACGGTACGGCCACCCTGGTCCGGCGCACCGTTCAGGCGGTGCGGCTCCAGACGAACCCGACCGGTGTACCGGCCCAGGTCGACGTGGACCTGATCGGCGCGGCGCACCGGTGGGCGGCCGGCCACCGGCTCCGCCTCGCCGTCGCGACGACCGACCTGGCGTTCATGAACACCCGCCAGCCCGGCGTCTACACGGTCCGCACTGGTGGTACGACGGGCGCCCTGCTCCGGCTACCCACCACCTGACGCAGCGACGACGAAGGGGCGGCCCCGCGCTGCGGGTGCCGCCCCTTCGTTGCGGTCCTAGTGGAAGGACTCCCCGCAGGCGCAGGAGCCCTGGGCGTTCGGGTTGTCGATGGTGAAGCCCTGCTTCTCGATCGTGTCGACGAAGTCGATCGTCGCGCCGCCGAGGTACGGGCCGCTCATCCGGTCGACGACGACCTTGACGCCACCGAAGTCGTGGAACTGGTCGCCGTCGAGCGTGCGCTCGTCGAAGAAGAGCTGGTACCGCAGGCCCGAGCAGCCGCCCGGCTGCACGGCGATCCGCAGCGCGAGGTCGTCGCGGCCCTCCTGGTCCAGGAGCGACTTGACCTTCGCCGCGGCCGTGTCGGTGAGGACGACGGTCGACGGAGCCGTCTGGGTCTCGGTCATGGTTCTCCTGTCGGGGTACGGCGGATGCGGGTCCATGGTCTCATACGCGTTCGTCAGCGTGACCATTCCCCGGCGACTCGCGCGGCCAGCTCCTCCAGCCAACCCACCGGCTCGGCGAGCGCCTCCTCGACCGAGCCGGCGAGGTCGGCGACCGCGTAGGCCGCGTCGATCCCCGCGGCCGCGAGCTGCCGCCGCCCGACGTCGACCTGCCCGGCGACGAGCACGCACGGCACGCCCTCCGCGGCGGCCCGTGCGGCGACCGCGGCGGGTGCCTTCCCACGCAGCGACTGCCAGTCGAACGTCCCCTCGCCCGTCACGACGAGGTCGGCGCGGACGACCTTGTTGCGCAGCCCGACGAGGTCGAGCACGACAGCGCAGCCCTGGTGCGGCACACCACGACAGAACGCCATCAACCCGGCGGAAAGCCCGCCACCCGCGCCGGCGTGCGCACGCTCGGCAAGACCGTCCGCGCCGGGGACGTCGCGGCCGAGGATCCCGGCGTAGTGGCGCAGTGCCGCGTCGAGCGTCTCGACGGCAGCCGCGTCGGCGCCCTTCTGCGGGGCGTACCCGTACGCCGCGCCGTCGGGGCCGACGAGCGGGCTCTCGACATCGGCCGCGACGACGACCTCGACGTCGGCGAGCCGCGGATCGAGGTCGGCGAGGTCGATCCGGTCCAGCGTCGCGAGCGCCGCGCCGCCCAGGTCGATCGGATGCCCCGAGGCCGTGAGCAGCCACGCGCCCAGCGCCTGCGCCATGCCCGCGCCACCGTCGGTCGTCGCGGTGCCGCCGACGCCGACGACGACGCGGCGCACGCCCTCGGACAGCGCGGCAAGGATCAGGTCGCCGACGCCCGCGGTCGTGGCGCGCAACGGATCGCGCTCGTCCGGCGCGCAGCGGTGCAGGCCGCAGGCAGCGGCGCTCTCGACGACGGCCGTGCCGTTCTTGAGAACCAGCCAGTCGGCGTCGACCCGCCGGCCGAGCGGATCCTCGACGGCGGTGGTCCGCACCGAGCCGACCGAAGCAAGGGCGGCGACCGTGCCGAACCCGCCGTCGGCGACGGGCACCACGACGACGACGTCGTCCGGACGGCGCCGCCGCCAGCCCGCCGCGATGGCCGCCCCGGCCTCCGCGGCCGTCAGGGTCCCGGCGAACTTGTCCGGCGCGACGAGCACCCGCATGCCGCGCAGTCTGCCGCGTTCGGGGCCGTCAGGGCGTGTCTCCCGGATCGGCGCCGTCGCGAGCGGCGTACAGGGTGGTGCGTCGCGAGGCGGAGGAGTCGCCGATAGCCGGAGGCTCTCGGCGGCGACGACAACGACGCGAGGCGCCGTGCTGGACGTCGCGCAGCAGGCGGTGATCCGGGAGACACGCCCTACTGCGGGCGTGGGAGAATCAGGCGTGGTGACCACCGCCCCCGCACCGACCCCCGTGGCGCTGCTGCTGCTCGGCCGCGAGTCGCTGGCCGACTCCGAGCGCGGCACCGTGTGCCCGGGCGACCTGCCCGCCGCGAGCGACCCGTCGCTCGTCGCGCGCGCCCGCGTGGCGAAGGCGACGCTCGGCGACCGGCTGTTCGTCCTCGGCCACCACTACCAGCGCGACGAGGTCATCCAGTTCGCCGACGTGAGGGGCGACTCGTTCAAGCTCGCTCAAGAAGCCGCCGCACGTCCGGACGCCGAGTACATCGTGTTCTGCGGCGTGCACTTCATGGCCGAGTCCGCGGACATCCTCACCGCCGAGCACCAGCGCGTGATCCTGCCCGACCTCGCGGCCGGGTGCTCGATGGCCGACATGGCGGCGATCGACCAGGTCGAGGACTGCTGGGACGCGCTGACCGAGGCCGGCCTCTCTGATCAGGTTGTTCCACTCACCTACATGAACTCCTCGGCCGACATCAAGGCGTTCACCGGCCGCAACGGTGGCGCGGTCTGCACGTCGTCGAACGCGCGGCGCGCCATGGAGTGGGCGTTCGAGCGGAAGTCGACGGTGCTGTTCCTGCCCGACCAGCACCTCGGCCGCAACACCGCCGTCCGCGAGCTCGGCCTGACGCTCGACGACTGCGTGCTCTGGAACCCGCGCCGCGAGAACGGCGGCCTCACGCCCGAGGCGTTGCGCGACGCGAAGGTCATCCTCTGGCAAGGGCACTGCTCGGTGCACGGGCGGTTCACCCTCGAGTGCGTCGAGGAGGTCCGCGCGCGGGTGCCGGGCGTCACGGTCCTCGTCCACCCCGAGTGCCGCTACGAGGTCGTCGAGGCCGCCGACCTGGTCGGGTCGACCGAGTACATCATCAAGACCGTGCGCGAGGCGCCGGCCGGTACGGCGTTCGCGATCGGCACCGAGCTCAACCTCGTCAACCGGCTCGCGCACCAGTTCCCCGACAAGCCGGTGAGCTACCTCGACAAGACCGTCTGCTTCTGCTCGACGATGAACCGCATCGACCTGCCGCACCTCGTCTGGGCACTGGAGAACCTCGTGGAGGGCACCGTCGTCAACCAGATCGTCGTCGATCACGACACGCGGACGTACGCCCGGCTCGCGCTGGACCGGATGCTCGAGCTCGCCGACGGCCCGGTGACCGGTGACTGACACCGACCAGCACGGCAAGGGACGCCCGACGCCGAAGCGCTCGGTCGCGCAAGCCGCGCGGAAGAAGCCGCTCGTCGCGGCGAAGGGCAAGCAGGCGACCAAGGCGCGTCGCGCCGAGGCGTCGTCGGCGCGGGCGACGATGCGCGAGGCGATGCGCACCGGCGACGAACGCCACTACCCGGCGATTGCCGCGGGACCGGAACGCGCGCTCGTCCGCGACGTCGTCGATGCGCGGCGGTCGTTCGGCTGGCTCGCGATCCCTGGTTGGTTCGTCGGCGTCGTCCTGACCGTCACGCCGTCCGTCGCGACCCGCGCGGCCGGCTCGATCGTCATGCCGCTCGTCATCGGCGTCATCCTCGCCGACTCGGTCGCCACCGCCCGGACCGTCCGCAAGGCGCTGGACGCGCGCTGGCCGGAGGGGACCGAGGCGCGACGCCGTTCGCTGGTCTGGTACGGGATCGCGCGCAACACGCAGTTCCGCCGCCAGCGGCTCCCCCGCCCGCGCGTCGAGCGCGGCGGCTAGCGTCGCGCCCTGACAGTCTTCGGCGGTGCCGCCCACCGGGCTCGCCGCGTTGTGTGCGGGATTTGACGGCTCTAGGCAGGTGGATCCCGCACACAACGACGTGCGAGCCGGGTCGTTACTCGGGTTCGAGGGACATCGGGCCGTAGACCGAGCGGTCGTCCTCGACCAGCGTGACCGCGCGGACGCCGCCGTCGAGCAGCCCGCGCCACTCGCCGCCGAGCCACGCCTCGGCGTCGGCCTGGGACGGGAAGTCGGCGCTCGTCGCGCCCGTGTCGTACGTCCAGCGCCACGTCATGAGGCGACAGGGTAGTGTCGCCGCCGCAACGACAACTCCACATCGCGCGACGCCCGCAGGTGGAAAGCCGGTCCAAGTCCGGCGCTGACCCGCAACCGTAGGCCCGGGAGACCGGGCGAGCCGGAACGCCCTCGGGCGCCGCACAAGGCTCCACTGACAACCGTCGTGGAATGCGGGGCAGGAGCCGGGGTCGCGGTCGACCCGTACCCCTCGGGGTTCTGCTCCAGAAAGGACCCCCGGGTGCCCCGTCGCTCTCTCGCCGTCGGTCTCGTCCTCGTCGCTGTCCTCGCCGTGCCCGGCGTCGCGACCGCGGCGACGCCCCAAGAGGCCGCCGAGTACGCCGCCGGCTGGCTCGGCCGGCAGATCGCGCCGACGTCCTACGTCACCAGCCTCGGCGGGCCCGACTACAACACCACCGCGCTCGCCGTCCTCGCGCTCGTCGCCGCCGGCGTCGGAGCGGACCAGGCCGCGAGCGCGACCGCGTATCTCGCGGCGCACGTCGACGACTACGTCGTGGACGGCGACGGCCACGACCGCCCCGCCGCGCTCGCGACCCTGATCCTCGTCGACCACGCGCGCAGCATCGACCCCTCGCCGCTCGTCACGCGCCTGCTCGCGACGAAGCAGCCGACCGGCGTAGACGCGGGCTTGTTCGGTGAGCAGGACGCGACGTACGACGGCGCGTACCGGCAGGCGCTCGGCCTGCTCGCGCTCGCCGCCGTCGGCAGCACCGACGCGGACGCGGTCGCCTGGCTCAAGGCCGAGCAGTGCGCCGACGGCGGGTGGATGGGCAACCGTCCCGACACCGCGCAGCCCTGCCCGGCGTTCGACATGAACACATTCGTCGGCGAGGACAGTAACGGCACCGCCCTGGCCGCACAGGCACTCGCCGCGCTCGACGAGACGCCGGCCACCGACCCGCTCGACTTCCTCGCCGACGCGCAGAACGCCGACGGCGGCTTCGCGTTCGTCCCCGGCTTCGACAGCGACGGCAACTCGACCGGTCTCGCGGTCCAGGCGCTCGTCGCGTCGGGCGCGGACCTCGCCGGCTGGGCCGCACCGGACGGCACGCCGGACGACTTCCTGCTCTCGTTGCGGCTCGGCAACCCGCCCGCGTCGACGGCGGGCGCATTCGCGTTCCAGCCGGGCGCCGGTGGCGTCCTCACCGCGAACGCGTTCGCCACCACGCAGATCGTCCCGGCATTGATGCGCGCGCCGTTCCCGCTCGCCCCGGCGACGCTGTCGACCGCACTCCCGCTGCTGCCCGCCGCGGCGACGCCGAGCGTCACGGTGTCGAGCCTCACGCGGACCTTCGCCGACCTGGCGCCGGCCTCGCCGACGCTGCCCGCCACCGGCCCGCGCGGCGCGCAGCCGTGGGACACGGCCGGGCTGACGGTGTTGGCGCTCGGGCTGCTCGGCTACGGCGTCCTCGCGCTCGGCATCGCGCGGCTGTCGAGGCGGACCGGACGGCAATGATGTACTACGCGCCACCACCCGCGACCGCGCCGAGCGAGTGCGTCCGGGTCGTCGTCGACTACGGCGCGTTCGCCGACTCGCCGGACGGCCCGAACACGCACTGCACCGGAGTCCCCTCCGGCGCGACGGCGGCCGAGGCGCTCGCGAAGCGTGCCGGTGACCTGCATGCGACACCGCCTCGCTATCAGGGCAACTTCCTCTGCGCGCTCGACGGCTATCCGGAGACCGGGTGCGGCATCCAGAGCGGGCCGTACTGGTCGTTCTGGATCTGGGTCGGCGGGCGGTGGACGTACTCGTCGTTCGGCGTCGACTCGTACTCGGTCGGCGACGCCGACCACGACGGCCACCCCGACCCGATCGGGTTCCGCTACCAGCCCGAGAGCGCGCCCGCGACGCCGCGGAGCAACCCGGCGTACCCGAAGCCGACGCCGACGACCCCCGCGCCGGTGCGCACGACCGCGCCACCGGCGACGACACCGGCCGCCACGCACACGTCGGCACGCACGCCGACGCCGACCGCGACGACGCCCCCGACGACCGCGCCGCCGGTCATCACGACGCCGGTCGCGGCGGCGGAGCCGACGACGCCACCGGGCATCGTGCCGAGCACCGACCCGAAGCCGTTCCCGTTCGGGACCGCGGTGGCGAGCCTCGTCGCGTTACTGCTGCTCGGCGGCGCGGGCTGGCGGTTCCACCGGACGAGGGCGCCGTGAGCCCGCTGCCCCGCCACCTCCACCCGGGCGCGTGGTGGCTCTGGGCGGTCGGCCTCGGCGTCGCCGCGACGCGGACGACGAACCCGGTGCTGCTCGCGCTCGTCCTCGGCGTCGCGGGCTACGTCGTCGCCGCGCGGCGCAGCGATGCGCCGTGGGCGCGGGCGTACACGGCGTTCCTTCGGCTCGGGTTGTTCGTGCTCGCGATCCGGATGGCGATCCAGGTCGCGTTCGGGCAGCCGTTGCCGGGACACGTGCTGTTCTCGCTGCCGTCGGTCACGCCGCCGCGCTGGCTCGCCGGCATCCGGCTCGGCGGCCCGGTCACCGCCGAGGCGCTCGTCGGTCAGTCCTACGACGGCCTGCGCCTCGGCGTGCTGCTCGCCTGCGTCGGCGCGGCCAACGCGCTCGCCAGCCCGTACCGCCTGCTCCGCGCGCTGCCCGGCGCGCTGTACGAAGCGGGCGTCGCGGTGACGGTCGCCCTCGCGTTCGCTCCGCAGGCGCTCGTGTCGGCGCAGGCGGTCCGCGAGGCGCGCCGGCTGCGCGGTCGCGCGGTCCGCGGCCCGGCCGGGTTGCGCGGTGTCGTCGTGCCGGTGCTCGAGGGCGCGCTGTCGCGGTCCGTTCAGCTCGCCGCGTCGATGGACGCCCGCGGCTACGGTCGCCGCGTCGCATCGTCGCGCGCCGCGCGGATCGGCGTGGTCGCGACGTTCGGCGGGCTGATCGTGACGGCCATCGGGACGTACGGCCTGCTCGTCGCGTCGGCACCGACAGTGCTCGGCTTCCCGGCGATGGCGCTCGGCACCGCGCTGCTCGCGGTCGCGCTGGTGTCGGGGTCGAAGCGGTCGGGCCGGACGCGGTACCGCCCCGACGTCTGGCGCTGGCCGGAGTGGGTGGTCGTCGCGGCCGGTCTCGTGCCACCGATCACCCTCGTCCTGGCCGGGCACCTGAGCGGCGACCCGCTGCACCCGTCGACGAACCCGCTCGCCGCGCCGACCGTGCCGCTCGTCGCGGTCGTCGGGGTGCTCGTCGCACTGGTGCCGGCGTTCGTCGCGCCGCGGCCGCCGAGCTCGCTGCCGCGCGTCGCGCTGCGGACGGTGACCGCGTGATCCGGTTCGAGCGGGTGTCGTTCCACTATCCAGCGGCGACCACTCCGACCCTGCGCGACGTCGACCTCGTCGTGCCCGAAGGCGAGCTGTGCCTCGTCGTCGGGCGTACCGGCTCGGGCAAGTCGACGTTGCTCCGCGCGGTCAACGGTCTCGTCCCGCACTTCTCGGGCGGCACGCTCGACGGTCGCGTCGTCGTCGACGGACGCGACACCCGCGAGCACCCGCCCCGCGACCTCGCCGACGTCGTCGGCTTCGTCGGGCAGGACCCGGACGCGGGGTTCGTCACCGACACCGTCGAGGACGAGCTCGCGTACGCGATGGAGAACCTCGGTCTCGCGCCCGCGACGATGCGCCGCCGGGTCGAGGACGTGCTGGACCTGCTCGGTCTGGTGGACCTGCGCGGGCGCGCGCTCGCGTCGTTGTCGGCGGGCCAGCAGCAACGCGTCGCGGTCGGCTCGGTGCTCACCGCGCACCCGCGCGTCCTCGTCCTCGACGAGCCGACGTCGGCGCTCGACCCGCCCGCGGCCGAGGACGTCCTGGCCGCGTTGCAACGCCTCGTCCACGACCTCGGTCTCACCGTGCTGCTGGCCGAGCACCGGCTCGAACGCGTCGTCCAGTACGCCGACCGCGTCGTCCTCGTCGGCGACGGCACGGTGGTGTCCGGGCTGCCCGCCGAGGTCCTCGCCGACGCGCCGATCGCGCCGCCGGTCGTCCGGCTCGGCCGGCTCGCCGGGTGGACGCCGGTGCCACTGTCGGTCCGCGACGCGCGGCGGGCGGCGACGCCGTTGCGCGCGTCGCTGCCCGCGATGTGCGCCGACGTCGCGCCGAACACCGGTGACGTCCGCGCGTCCGCCGAACGCCTTTCCGCGCGGTACGGCGACCTCGTCGCGCTGCGCGAGGTGACGCTCCAGGTGCGGGCCGGCGAGGTCGTCGCGCTGATGGGCCGCAACGGCGCGGGCAAGACCACGTTGCTCGCGCACCTCGTCGGGCTGCGCAAGCCGACCGCGGGCCGCGTCGACGTGGACGGCGTCGCGCCGTACGGACGGTCGGGGCGCGAGCTGTCGCGGCTCGTGGGGCTCGTCCCCCAGGACCCCGGCCGGCTCCTCTACGCCGAGTCGGTCGCGGAGGAGTGCCGCGCGGCCGACCGCGAGGCGGGCCTGCCCGCGGGGACGACCGCGCGGGCGCTGGACCGGCTCGCGCCGTGGGTGCCACAGGACCGGCACCCGAGCGACCTCTCCGAGGGCGAACGCCTCGCCCTCGCGCTCGCCGTCGTCCTCGGCGGCGAGCCGCCACTCGTCCTCCTCGACGAGCCGACCCGCGGACTCGACTACGCCGCCAAGACGCGGCTCGTGCCGTTGCTGCGCGACCTCGCCGGGCGCGGCCACGCGGTGATCCTCTCGACGCACGACGTCGAGCTCGCGGCCGAGCTGACCGACCGTACGGTCGTCATGGCCGAGGGCGAGATCGTCGCCGACGGGCCGACTCGCGAGGTCGTCCGCCAGTCGCCGGCGTTCGCGCCGCAGGTGAACAAGGTGCTCGGCGGCGGCTGGCTCACCGTCGACGAAGTGGCCGAGGCGCTCGGATGAGGACGACTGCTCTGGCACTGCGGCCGCGCAGCGCGGCGGCGCTCGCGCTGGTGTCGCTCGTCGGCGCGGTGGCGTTCTGCTGGCCGCTGTTCGCGCACCCGCACGGCACCGAGAACAACGCGCACGCGGGCGACGCACCGTGGCTGTTCGTCGTACTGCTGCCGTTGATCCTCGCGGTGCTGTTCGCCGAGCTGTCCGAAGGCGCACTCGACGCGAAGGCCGTCGCGATGCTCGGGGTGCTCGCGGCGTTCGGCGCGGGGCTACGGCTGCCGGGCGGCGGCGCGGGCGTCGAGCTCGTCTTCTTCCTCATCGTGCTCGGCGGGTACGCGCTCGGCCGCGGCTTCGGGTTCGTCCTCGGGTCGGTGACGCTGTTCGCGTCGGCGCTGCTGACCGCGGGCGTCGGGCCTTGGCTGCCGTTCCAGATGCTCGGTGCCGGCTGGGTCGGCTTGTTCGCCGGGTTCCTGCCGCACCCGAAGCGGCCGTGGGCCGAGCTCGGGGTGCTGGCGGCGTACGGCGTCGTGTCCGCCTTCGCGTACGGCCTCGTCCTCAATCTGTGGTTCTGGCCGTTCGGCATCAGCGCGTCGTCGTCGCTGGCGTTCGTACCGGACGCGTCGCTCGCGACGAACCTCCGGCACTTCTGGGCGTTCCACGTCTCGTCGTCGCTGGGTTTCGATGCGGTCCGTGCGGTGAGCAACGTCGTGCTGCTGCTCGCCGTCGGGCACCCGGTCCTCGCGGCGTTGCGCCGCGCGGCGCGGCGCGCGGCGTTCGGTGCGGTTGCGGAGTTCTCGGACGGTCCCGGCGCGCCCGGGACGTCGGGATCTTGGCGATGGTTCGCACCGTCTGCGTGCCGAACCTCGCCAAGATCACGCGTTCGCGGCGCCCATGATCCGGCCGACGTTGGCCGGGTCGAAGAACTCCACCGGCGACACCGTGCCCGCGGTGACGCTGACGAAGTCGTCCATCGCGTCGCGGTTGCCGTAGACGGCACCGAGCAGCTGCTGCATCTCGGGCGGGGGCGGTTCGAGCGTCGCGAGCTGGGCGGTGAACTCGTAGATCGGCAACGCCTCGGTCTCCCGCGTCCGCCGGTAGTCGCCCATCGCGTCCTCGTACGTCCGCCGCCCGCTGAACACGTCGTCGAGGGCGGCCGCACACACCTCGGCATCGCGGAACGCGTCGCCGATGCCCTGCGCGGTGATCGGGTCCTTGGTGCAGCGCGCGTCGCCGACGAGGGCCCAGCCGGGACCGGACGGCGTACGGAAGAAGTTCGGCACGCCCGCACCGGTGAACCGTTCCTCGCGGGTCGCCGCGCTGACGCGGTCGGCGACATCGGGAGCGAGGTCGAGGGTCTTCAGGTAGTTCGCCTCGACGTCGGCCTTGTACGCCGCCGCCTCCGCGTACGGCCACCCGAGGACGAGCAGCGTCAGGCCGTCGTTCGTCGGGAACATCCCCCAGCCCCGGTCGGGCCGGATCGTGGTCTCCATGCCCTTCACGGGAAGGCCGCTCCAGTAGGTGTAGTAGCTCCACTGCAGCACCGGCTTCTCGTAGTACTGCTCGGGACGCACAGCGCGGGCGACGTGCGAGTTGCGCCCGTCCGCGCCGATCACGACGCGGGCACGCTCCACCACCGAGCGCCCACCCTCCTCGTGCCCGCGGATGCCGACGACGGCGCCGTCCTCGACGAGGACCTCGTCGACACCGAACCGTTCCCTGACCTCGGCGCCCGCCCGGTCCGCGGCGTCGAGGAGGACCTTGTCGAGGATCGTGCGCCGCGGCGCGTACGCCGTCGCCACACCGTCGGAGGGACGCGGCGTCCCCTGGATCGTGACAGGTCCGAAGTCGAACGCGTACGTCTCGATCGGCGGGCAGCCCGACGCGACGACCTCGTCGAGCACACCCCACCGGCGCAGCGCGGCCACGCCCGGCGCGTGGACCAAGTGGGTCGACACGGTGTCGCTCGGGAACGTCGCCCGGTCGACGACGAGCACCCGGTAACCCTTGCGCGCCAGCAACATCGCGGTCGGCGCGCCCGCGCAGCGCGCTCCCACGACGATCGCGTCGTACTCCATGTGCCCTCCCAAGTCGGCGATGGCCCCACTCTTGTGGGGTCCGGCCCGGCGGGCATCGGGGAACTCCCCTATCTCTCGCCTGGTTTCCGGCGCGCCGCGTACGCCGCGGCTTCGGCCCGGCTCCGCAGACCGAGCTTGGCGAGGACGTTGCCGACATGGTGCTCGACGGTCTTGCGGCTGATGTAGAGGCGATCGGAGATCTCGGGATTGGACAGCCCGTGCCCGAGCAGGTCGAGCACCTCGGCCTCGCGCCGAGTCAGCCCGCCGCTGCCCCGTGCGGCAACCGAGGGGCGGGCGCCGAGCGAGCGCAGCACCGCCGCGGCCGCGTCCACGTCGCGCGCGGCTTCGAGGCGTTCGAAAGCGTCCAGTGCCGCCCGCGCCTCGGCCAGCGCGACCTCGGGGCGGTCGGCCCGCAGCGCGGTCGCGAGGGCGAGCCGCGCGCGGGCGAGCTCCATCGGGAGCTGGGCCCGGGCAAACCCGGCCAGCGCGTCGCGCAGGCAGGCCAGCGGGTCGCCCGTACCCGTTGCGAGGCAGACGCGGCCGCGCGCCAGCGCGGCGACCGCGCCGAGGTAGTGGTGCGCCGGGTGCCGAGCCGCACACGCGGCGAGCTGCTCGGCCGCCCGCCTCGCCGCGTCGGGCGCGCCCGCGGCGAGGTGCACGTCGACGAGGAGCGCGAGCAACGGCGCCGCCCCCGTACTCGTCGCGTCGACCTGCGCGAGAGCGCGTTCGAGGACGTCGCGGGCGAGCGACGTCTCGCCCTTCGCGAGGTGGACGGCGGCGAGCGGGCGGGCCGCGTCGACCTCGGCCGCGAGCCCGTCGAGGAGCTGCGCCGCCTCCTCGAACCGTCCCTGCCGGACGCGCAGGTCGGCGAGCCGGACGAGCGCGCCGACGCGCAGCCACGACCGTTGGCCAAGGCCCCACAACCGCACCGCCTCGGTCAGCGCGACGTCCGCCTCGGGCCACCGTCCGGCCGCCGTGAGGACGCCGCCGTAGTGCGTCCGGCAGAACGCCGACACCGCGGGCAGCCTCCGCCGCTCGGCGATCGCGTCACCGACCCGGATCCACTGGTCCGCGCGCGTCACGTCGTGCGCGTGCTCGCAGGCCGAGAAGAGCTGGCAGAAGATCTCCTCGAGCGCGCAGAAGTCGTCGACCTCGCCACCCGCTACGGCGGCCAGTGACTCGTCGAGGAGGAGCATCCCTTCGTCGGTACGGTCGCCATGGACCAGGCTCGCGCCGAGGTACGCCAGCGTGACGAACTCCAGATCGGTGTCGCCGACGCGTCGCCCTACCTCGATCGCCTCGCGGAACAGCTCCTCCTTCCCCGCCCGGTCGCCCTCGAACATGCCGCGGTCGAGCGCGACCCAGCCGCGTTCGGACGAGTCCGGAACGTCGGCGAGCAACGTCTGCGCCCGCGCCATCCAACCGCGCATGACGGCTTCGTCGCCGAAGACCGTGCCGTACATACAGGCAAGCGTCCTGGCGACCCGGACCGCGCCGACCTGGTCGCCGCTGTCGCGGTGCATGGTGTACGCGCGTTCCCAGCCGTCGACCGCCCGCGGGAAGTCGAGGTCGAGGTACGCCGCCTGCGCGAGCCCTTCGACGGCGACGCCGGACGGCGGCGCGACCCGTTCGAGGAGACTCCGCGCGGTCGCGGCGTCGCCCGCGCGGAGCGCGGCGCGACCTGCCGCGAGCGAGTCGGTCATGGGATCGACGCGGCGAGCTTCTTCGGCGCGACGAGGCGGTACGACTCGACGACGAGCTCCTCGACCATGCCCCAGTCGAGGCCCTTGCCGGTGAGGTCCATCGACACCCACCCGTAGCGGCCGACGTACGCCGCGACGCTGATCCGCGGATGCGTCGCGACGAGCGCCTCCTGGTCCTCGGGCGTCGCCTTCACGGTGATCGAGTCGGCGGTGTAACCGGTGATGACGAAGATCTTGTCGCGTACCCGGAACGTCGGGTGCTCCTCCCACGCCTCGACCTCGGTCGTCTCGGGCAGCGCAAGCGCGACCTTGCGCAGCCGGTCGAGCCGGGCGCTCACTTCGGTGCCGCCCGCACGAACGGCGGCTTGACCACCGTCATCTCGGCCGCCCGCCCGCGGACGTCGACAGTGACCGGGTCGCCTTCGCCGATGCCCGACGCGAGCAACGCGAGCCCGATGCCGACGCGCGTCGTCGGCGAGAACGTCCCGCTCGTCACCTCGCCCACGACATCGCCGCCCGACGACACCGCCATCCCCGCGCGCGGGATCGACCGGTCGGTGGCGCGCAGCCCCCAAAGCAGCCGCGCGGGCCCGCGTTCCTTCTCCGCCAGCAGTTCCGCCCGCCCCCAAAAGGACGGCTTCGACCAGCCGACCGCCCACCCGGCGCGCGCCTGGACCGGCGAGATGCCGAGCGACAGCTCGTGTCCGTGCAGCGGGTACCCCATCTCGGTCCGCAACGTGTCGCGCGCGCCGAGCCCGCACGGCAGGCCGCCCTGCGCGCGGACCGCGTCGAGGGCCGCATCCCACAGCGCGTCGGCGTCGTCCCAGCGCGCGAGCAGCTCGTAGCCGTGCTCGCCGGTGTAGCCGGTACGGCAGACGACGACGGCGTGGCCTTCCCACGCGTCCTCGGCGAACGCCATGTACGCGAGGTCGTCGGTCAGCCCCAGCGCGCGCAGCACGCCCGGTGACCGCGGGCCCTGCACGGCGAGGATCGCATACGCCTCGTGCAGGTTCATGACGTCGATGCCGGACGGCGCCGCGGCGGCGAGGCGGCGGGCGACCTCGGCGGTGTTGGCGGCGTTCGGGACGAGGAGGACGTCGTCGTCCTCTCGCACGTACGCGATGAGGTCGTCGACGACACCGCCGGACTCGTCGCAGCACAGCGTGTACTGCGCCTGGCCTGGGCCGATCCGGTCGAGGTCGTTGGTGAGGCAGCCGTTGACGAACGCCACCGCGCCCGCACCGGTCACGCTCGCCTTGCCGAGGTGCGAGACGTCGAACAGGCCGACGCGTTCGCGGACCGCGGTGTGCTCGGCGATGACCCCGCCCCCGGGGTACTCGATGGGCATCTCCCAGCCGCCGAAGTCGGCGAGCTTCGCGCCGAGCTTCTCGTGCCGGTCGTGGAGGGAGGTCTGCTTCATACACCGGAACACTAGAGTGCGGGGTTATGACCTCGCTCTCGCTCGCCGGGCCCGACGTGGCCGCGGCCAAGACCGACGTACTCGTCATCGGCGCGACCAAGGCCGCCAAGGGCGTCGTCCTCGCCGCCGGCAACACGGCCGTCGACAAGGCGTACGGCGGCCGCCTCGTCAAGACCCTCGCCGACCTCGGGTTCCAGGGGAACGAGGAGGAGGTCGTCCGCGTCCCGACCATGGGCGCGCTCGCCGCATCGAGCGTCGTCGTCGTCGGGCTCGGTGACCCGAAGAAGGTCACCGCGGAGACACTGCGCCGGGCCGCGGGCGCGGCCGTCCGCGCCGCCGCCGGCGCCCGCCGCGCGGCGACCACGCTCGCCCTCGCGAGCGGCGTCGACGCCGCCGACGCGGTGCGCGCGGTGGCGGAGGGCTCGTTGCTCGGGGCGTACGACTTCGTGCGCTTCCGCAACGCCTCGATGGCCGGTCGCAAGGAGCCGGTCCAGGCGATGACCGTCCTCGTCGCCGACCCGAAGACGAAGGCCAGCGCCGCCGCCGCGAAGCGCGCGGAGATCGTCGCCGCGGCCGTCGCGCTCGCCCGCGACCTCACGAACACGCCGCCCGGCGACCTGCACCCCGCCGACCTCGCCGACATCGCGCGCACCGAGGCGACGAAGGCCGGGTGCACGGTCGATATCCTCGACGAGAAGGCGCTGCGCAAGGCCGGGTACGGCGGCATACTCGGCGTCGGACAGGGCTCGGCCAACCCGCCGCGCCTCGTCCGCATCGGCTACACCCACCCGCGCGCCAAGCGGACCATCGCGCTCGTCGGCAAGGGCATCACGTTCGACTCGGGTGGCATCTCCATCAAGCCCGCTGCCTCGATGGAGACGATGAAGTCCGACATGGCCGGTGCGGCGGGCGTCATCGCGGCGCTCACCGCGATCGCGCGCCTCGGCCTGCGGGTCAACGTCACCGGCTGGGTCCCCACCGCCGAGAACATGCCGTCGGGCGCGGCCATCCGGCCGGGTGACGTGCTGACGATGTACAGGGGCAAGCGGGTCGAGATCCTCAACACCGACGCCGAGGGCCGGCTCATCCTCGCCGACGCGATCACCCGCGCGGGCGAGGAGAACCCCGACCTGATCGTCGACGCGGCGACCCTCACCGGCGCGCAGATCGTCGCGCTCGGCGCGCGTACCGGCGGCGTCATGAGCAACGACGACGACCTGCGGACCCAGATCGTCGACGCCGCCGGCCGGGCGGGCGAGCTCATGTGGCCGATGCCGCTCCCGGCGGAGCTGCGCAAGTCGATCGACTCCGAGGTCGCGGACATCGTCAACACCGGCGACCGCTTCGGCGGCATGCTCGTCGCCGGCATGTTCCTCCGCGAGTTCGTGAGCGACGGCGTCCCGTGGGCGCACCTCGACATCGCGGGCCCGGCGTACAACACGGTCGACGCCTGGGGCTACACGCCGAAGGGCGGCACGGGCATCCCGGTGCGGACGTTCGTCCAGCTCGCCGAGGACGAAGCCGCGAGGTAGCAGAAAACCCGCGCTCCGGGATGCAACCCACCGGGGCGCCGCGGCGTCGCTCTCGTGACGGCGCGTTCGTGGCGGGAGGGGGCGTGGTGCCGGCGGACGGGTCGTTGGACGACCTCTACACGGCGTCCTACCGCAAGCTCGTCGCTCAGCTCTACGCGGTGACGGGCAACCGGCAGGAGGCAGAAGACGTCGTGCAGGAGGCGTTCATGCGCGCGATCCCGCGGTGGGAGCAGGTGAAGACGTACGACTCCCCCGAGGCGTGGCTGCGCACGGTCGCGCTCAACCTCGCGCGCAGCAGGTTCCGCCGCACCGTCCGCGGCGCGGCGGCGCTCGTCCGGCACGGCGTACCCCACGAGGAGCCCGAGCTGTCACCCGACCACGTGGCCCTGATGACCGCGATGAAGACGCTGCCCGACGCGCAGCGGGAAGCGCTCGTGCTGCACCATTTCGCCGGTCTGTCCGTGGACGAGGTCGCGGCCGCCGTCGGCTCGCCGAGCGGCACGATCAAGGCCCGGCTCTCCCGTGGCCGGGCCGCGCTCGCGCCACTCCTCGGCGTCGACGAGGCGGTGCTCGCCGATGGCTGACTGGGACGGCCTGCGCCACGACCTCGAGCGCGACGTCACGCCGCCGCCGTTCCGCGCGCTCCGCGACCGCCGCCGCCGCCAGCAGCGGCGGGCCATCGCCGCGACGTTCGCCGTGGTGCTCGTCGGCACGGCGTCCGGCGTCGCGCTGCTCGGGCAGAACGCGCGCGACGGCAAGAACCGAGTCCAGGCCGGCCCGACCGTCGCCGACCGGTTCGCCCTCGGCGACCAGCTCCCCGCGAAGTACGTGTACGAGGGCTACGTCGTCACCGACGTCGACTTCGTCTCCCCCGACATCGGCTGGGCCATCGGCCTGCGCTGTGCCGACGAGAAGTGCGACGTGCAGACGTGGCGCACCGACGACGGCGGCCGGTCCTGGCGCACCGGCGTCGCGGTCGCGCGCGACGTGCCGCGGGCGTCGTACACCGAACAGGACCCGACCGGCGGCGGCGTGCGGTCGTTGCGGATGGTCGACGCGTCCGAGGGCTTCGCGTTCAACCCCGACCTCTACGTCACCCACGACGGCGCGAAGACGTGGACCCGCGTCGCACAACGGAGCAAGGTCGCGTCGCTCAGCGTCGTCGGCACGTCGGTGTGGGCGTTCGAACGCGGCTGCCGCGCCGACGACGACTGTGACGCGGTCCTGCGCACCGGGACGCTCGGCGCGCGCTTTGCACTGCACAACGCCACGATCCCGCCAACCCGCGCCACGCCGACGATCGTCCGCCGCGCCGACTCGACGCATGCGTACCTGCTGTCGTACGACTCCCCCAACGCGAAGCTGCACCGGTCGACCGACGCCGGACGGACCTGGCAGGACGCGACGCATCCGTGTCCCGGCGCGATCGCCGCGGCGCTCTCGGCGGGCCGCGACCGGCCGCTGTGGCTGACCTGCACCGTCGCGGTCGACGACGTACGGAAGACGAGCACCAAGAAGGCGTACCAGTCGACCGACGGCGGGACGACGTGGCGCGGGCTCGCCGACCTGCCCGGTGCGGGGACGCTCACCGACCTCGTGTCCGTGTCGGCGACGACGGCGTACGCGACGACGCAGGACCCCGCGCGGCTGCTCGTGACGAACGACTCCGGCGCGACCTGGCGGGTCGCCCCCGGCACGACGACGAGGGCGTTCGGCTACGGCAACCTCGACGCCGCCGACTCCGCCCACGTCTGGGCGATGGGCGACGCCGGGATCCTCTGGCGGACGACCGACGGCAACGCGTGGGAGCGCCTCGCGCTGCCGCCGAGCGGACCGCGCGCGACCGGCCCGCCGAAGGCGCTCGCGAAGGTCGACCCCGGCGTCGAGTTCACCGGGCTGTCGTTCCTCGACGCCAACCGCGGCTGGGTGGTCGGGCACCGCTGCGTCGCGAAGACCTGCAGAGCGGTGCTCCGGCGAACCGACGACGGCGGCGACTCCTGGCGCGCCGTCAACGCACCCACCGGCGCGTGGCAGTCCGGGCCGGACACCGCTCCGGGTGTCGCGTTCGCCGACGAGCGCAACGGCTGGGTGTACGGGCCCGCCCTGTTCTCGACCCACGACGGCGGCGCGACCTGGCGGCGGCTCGCCCCGGGCGGGCATCTCGTCGTCGTCCGCGGCGACACCGTGTGGGTCGTCGACCAGGACTTCCAGCTCCGGCGGGGGCCGGTCGCGCGCGACCACCTCGGCCGGCTCCCGCTGGAGGCGCGGCACGCGTCGTTCACCGCGGCAGACGCGCTGCACGCGTATGTCGTGTCGACCCCGGGCGGCGACGCCGAGCCGACCGTGTCGGCGACCGGCGACGGCGGGAAGACGTGGCGTTCCCGCCCGGCGCCGTGCCCGCAGCCGATCGTCCGGGTGGCGTACGCGCGCACGCCGACCGACCTCTGGGTCGTCTGTGGTGACGAGGGCGGCGGCGGCAACCAGCAGCACACCGTCGCCCGGTCGACCGACGGCGGCGCGCACTGGCGGTACGTCAAGGGCGACAACGAGGGCTACGTCGGGGGCATCGTCGCGGTCGGACCGAACCTCGCGTGGCGTCGTGACTCCTCGTCCACCGCGGGCATCAAGGTCACGCGGGACGGCGGCCGAACCTGGCGGACCGACCTCGAGGAGCCCACGGGCGGCGGGGTCCTCGCGCTCGACATCGTCGACCCGACCCACGGCTTCGCCCTGCTCTGGGAGGGCCTCGTCTACCGGACCAAAGACGGCGAGCACTGGGAGTCGTTGCCGCGACCCTGAGCCGCGCGGACACTCGGGCGCCCTCTCTGCAGTCGTGATCTTGGCGATGTCCTGCACCGGATGCGTGCGAAACCTCGCCAAGATCACGCGGGTCGGGTTTACGGACGGCGCGCGGTCACGAGCACCGTGTGCTTGCCGATCCGGAACGGGCCGGCGCCGACGAAGGCCACCTCGTCCGCGGCGAGCCGGCGGCCGGCGATGCTCTCGACGTACGCAACGACCGGCGCCGCCGACGGCACGAGCAGCGTGTCGTCGTAGCGGTGCACTCGGACGTCCGTGAAGTGCTCGGTGACCGCGTCTCCTGCCGTCTCTGCCGGGAAGTGCTCGTGGACGTCGGTCGCCGGGAGCCCGAGCGCGACGGCGACGTCGGACGCCTCGCGCATGTGGCCGCTCCCGTTCGTCGCGACCGCGACCCAGCCGCCGGGACGTACGACGCGGCGCAGCTCGGCGAGCCCGGCCCGCGGGTCCGCGAGGTGGTACAGCACGTGGTTGCAGACCGCACCGTCGAACACCGCGTCGGCGAACGGCATCCGGTCCGCGTACCCGCGCACGACACGCGGCGTCACCGACGCCAGCGCCGCGCACATCGCGGCCGACGCGTCGAGCGCCACGAGCCCCGGCGGCGAAGCGTCCGCCCACAGCGCCCCCGTCCCCGCCCCCGCGTCGAGGATCCGGGCGGCGGGTGGCAGCAGCGAACGGACGAACGCGTACCAGGAGACGGGATTGGTGCCGTACGCGTGGATCGCGATGCGACTCGCGAGCGGGCCGGTGGTCTCGTAGCCGCTCAGGCGGTCGACTCCTCCGGACCGCGGCGGCCGGCGCGCTCGGCCTCGCTACGACGGCGGGTGTACTCGCGCATCCTGGCCGGGTAGCCGACGGCGTAGACGTCGTAGACGGGGATGCCGAGACGCTTGCCGAGCTCGGCGGCGGCGCGTTCGTCGTCGATCCGCCGCCGGGTCCACTCGCCGTCGTGCGCGACGAGCGCGACCGTCGTGTCGGTCACGGCGGTGCGCGGCTCGACGTACGCCTCGACGCCGCGGCGCGTCGCCGCCCACGCGACGAGGTGCGCGACGTCGTCGGAGTCGGCACGCCGCAGCGTCCCCGGACGCTGCTTGCGACGGAACAGTCCCACGCGTGGAGTCTGGCATATCAACCTGAACGCGTCCCGTATAGCCTTAGCCCTACCGAACGGATCGACCCAAGGAGCACCGTGGCAGGCTCGACGTACGACCTCGTCGTCCTCGGCGGCGGGAGCGGTGGCTACGCCGCCGCGCTGCGCGCCGCCGAGCTCGGCCTCACCGTCGCGCTCGTCGAGCGCGACAAGGTGGGCGGCACCTGCCTGCACCGCGGCTGTATCCCGACGAAGGCGCTGCTGCACGCGGGCGAGGTCGCGGACCTCGCCCGGGAGAGCGCGCAGTTCGGGGTGAACGCGACGTTCGAGGGCATCGACGTCCCCAAGGTCAACGCGTACAAGGACAAGGTCGTCGACAAGCTCTACAAGGGCCTGGCCGGCCTCATCAAGAGCCGCAAGATCGACACCATCGTGGGCGACGGCCGCCTCACGTCCCCGACGACCGTCCAGGTCGGCGACCAGACGCTGACGGCGACGAAGGCCGTGGTCCTCGCGACCGGCTCGCAGGCGAAGTCGCTGCCAGGGCTGGTTCCGGACGGTACGCAGGTCATCACGAGCGACGAGGCGCTGAAGCTCGACCGGGTGCCCAAGAGCGCGGTCATCCTCGGCGCGGGCGCGATCGGCTGCGAGTTCGCGTCGGTGTGGAAGTCGTTCGGCGCCGAGGCGGTTACCGTCGTCGAGGCGCTGCCGCACCTGCTCCCGCTCGAAGAGGAGTCGTCGTCGAAGCTGCTGGAGCGCGCGTTCCGCAAGCGCGGGATCGCGTTCGAGGTCGGCGCGCGGTTCGCGGGCGTCAAGACGACCGACGCGGGCGTCACGGTCTCCCTCGAGAACGGCAAGACCATCGAGGCGGAGCTGCTCCTCGTCGCCGTAGGCCGTGGACCGGTGTCGGCCGGGCTCGGCTACGAGGAGGCGGGCGTCACGCTCGACCGTGGCTTCGTCGTCGTCGACCAGTACTGCCGCACCTCGGTCCCCGGCGTGTACGCGGTCGGCGACCTCGTCCCGACCCTGCAGCTCGCGCACGTCGGCTTCGCCGAGGGCATCCTCGTCGCCGAGCACGTCGCGGGTCTCGACCCGCAGCCGATCGACTACGACGGCGTACCGCGGGTGACGTACTCCGACCCCGAGGTCGCCTCGGTCGGCATCACGAGCGCGACGGCCAAGGAGCGTGGGCTCGACGTCGTGACGGTGACGTACGACCTCGCGGGCAACGGCAAGAGCCAGATCCTCGCGGCGTCCGGCGCGGTGACGCTCGTCGCGCAGAAGGACGGGCCGGTCGTCGGGATCCACCTGGTCGGCGCGCGCGTCGGCGAGCTCGTCGCCGAGGCCCAGCTCATCACGAACTGGGAGGCGTACGCCGACGACGTCGCCCACCTCATCCACCCGCACCCCACGCAGTCGGAGGCGATCGGCGAGGCGCATCTCGCGCTCGCCGGCAAGCCGCTGCACGCGCACTCCTAGGAAGGCTCGTCCCTATGGCCGTCTCGGTCACGATGCCCCGACTCGGCGAGAGCGTGACGGAGGGGACCGTCACGCGCTGGCTGAAGAAGGAGGGCGAGACCGTCCAGGCCGACGAGCCGTTGCTCGAGGTCTCCACTGACAAGGTCGACACCGAGATCCC
>CBQZLL010000004.1:0-30124 GCA_967749945.1 uncultured Frankiaceae bacterium | reverse complement strand
TATGTTCTGCACGCATATGGTGCACACCCTCGCCAAGATCACGAAGTTCTGGGACGGCCGAACCGATCCGGGCCGCTTCGCCAAGCCCTACTAGTCCTCGTCCAGCCGGAAGCCGACCTTCATGGTGACCTGGAAGTGGGCGGGTACGCCGTCGACGATCTGGCCACGGACCTCGTCCACCTCGAACCAGTCGAGGTTGTGCAACGTCCGCCCGGCGCGCGCGATCCCGTTGCGGATCGCCTGGTCGACACCTTCCGGTGAGGTTCCGACGATTTCCACCTTCTTGTACGTGCGGTCCGCCATGACAGGCTCCTTCCCGTGGACTCGTTACGCCTCGCGGCGACCGTACTGCCCGAGGGCACCGAGCGGGTCATGCTGGACGTCCCGGGCCGGTACGTGCTGCCCGGTCTGGTCGACGCGCACGCGCACCTGACGCTCGACATGAGCCGGACCGGACTGCCGACCGGGAGCGACGACCTGGTCCGCGCCAACCTCGCCGCGCACCGGGCGAACGGCGTGCTGCTCGTCCGCGACATCGGCCGGGTCCGCGACGAGCCGCTCGTCATCGGCCCGGACGAGCCCGAGGTGCACCAGGCCGGGCGGTTCCTCGCGCCCGACGGCGGCTGGGTCGAGGGACTGCACGTCGCCACGCCGCCCGACCGGGTGCTCGACGCCGTCCGCGCGCAGCTCGCCTCGGGCGTGCGCTGGGTCAAGGTGATCGGCGACTGGAAGTACGACGGTGAGATCCGCCCCAACTACGAGCCCGCGTTGCTGCGCTCCGTGGCTGAGGTGACGCACGAGGGCGGCGCGCGGTTCGCCGTGCACGCGATGGAGGCACCGGCCGCGCGCGACGCCCTTGCGGCCGGCGCCGACTCAGTCGAGCACGGCTGCAACCTCGACCCCGACCTGCTCCCGGTCATGGCCGCGCGCGGTGTCGCATGGACGCCGACGCTCTCGGCGGTGACGCAGGGACGACCCGACGCGCCGGAACGCGACCGTCGTCGCCGCGCCGACTGGCTCGACGCGATGCGCGCCAACCTCCCGCGCGCGGTCGCGCTCGGCGTCCCCGTGCTCGCGGGCACCGACACGGCCGCGCACGGGTCGGTCGCCGGCGAGGTCGCGCTGCTCGTCGAGTTCGGTCTGACGCCGGTCGAGGCGATGCGCGCGGCGACGACGACGGCGCGGACGTTCCTCGGCGCGGAGGGCCTCACGGACGGCGCGGTCGCGGACTTCGTGACGTACGACGCGGACCCGCGCGACGACGTGCGCGTGCTGCGCGAGCCGGTCGCGGTCGTCCGGCGCGGCGTGCGGGTGGGCCGTGTCTGATGGCTCTCGCCCGTCGCGCAGCAGGGCGCGGATCGATCCAAGGTCGGTGATCTTGGCTGGCGCCTCGCCTCGCCCGCCGCCTTGACCCGCTCCACCGTGCGGGCCAGCTTCCCGTCGACCACGGTCGTGTCCGCCCGGACCCGGTCGACCCGCAGCAGCGTCGCCCCGGCAGCGCTTCGCCAGCAGCGCCGCGGGCACGATCGACTCCGACAACGTCGGCTGGCCGTTTACCGTTCGCAGCACGATGGCCTCGATCCCTTCTAGCCCAAGGGATCGAGGCCATCATCGCGACCGGGCACCGCTCGACGAGCGACCACCACGCCGAGTTTTCAGGTCGACGTGGCTAGGGGATCGAGTACGAGTCGCTGATGGCGACGCAGGCGTGCACGATCAGGTCAGGCACCACGATGTCGGGCACGCAGACGAGCGTCTGGGTGTTGCCGCCGATCACGAGGGACACGTCTTCGGCGAGGGTCGCGAACGTGAACGCGGCGACCACGCGGCGGCTGCCCAAGAGCAGGTTGTTGTCGCTCGTGGCGATCGTGCTGTAGCTGTTGCCGCATGTCGGCTGGACCGTCAGATTGTTCGGGATCACCGGAACGGCCGGCACAGGGACGGGCTCCGCGACGACGGTGACGACGGCGGAGCAGAGGAACAGCTCGGTTCCGGTGGGGCAGTTGACGGCGGCCGTGATGCTGTACGGCGGGTCGCCGTGGTTGGCCTGGACGCTGCAGGAGATCGCGGCCGAGGCGGGTGTCGTGCCGAGAGCGGGCACGGTCAGGGCGAAGGCACAGGCGAGCATGAGCAAGCGGCGCATGACTTCCTCCTTGGTTGGGGGATCGCCCTGTATTGATGGCCGGGGGGCATCGCCGGTTCGGTACGAAATTCGTTGATTTCGCGATGAACCTGGAGTCCATCTCGTCCATCTCTAGTAAGGACGGAAGGGGTGCGGTGACCGAGGCGCTGCCCGTAGTGAGACCGGCGGTAGGCCCGCGGGCGGTCGTCTCCGCGGCCGAGGGCGAGGAGTTCCGCACGCTGTTCGACGCCGTCGCGCCCGCCCTCACCGGCTACTGCGTGAGCCTCGTCGGCGACGTCGAACTGGCGCACGACGTCACCCAGGAGGCGTTCGTCCGGCTGCTCTCACGGTGGCGTGACGTACGCAGCCCCCGCGCGTACCTCTACCTCATCGCGGTCAACCTGGTGCGCGAGCACTGGCGCCGGGCCAAATACGAGCAGCGCGCCTTCGCCGCTGTCGCGGGGAAGCCGGCCGCCGCATCCGCCCACGACCCGTGGCTGTGGGACCTCGTCACGCGGCTGCCACCGCGGCTGCGCACGGTCGTGCTCTTGCACTACTACGCCGACTTGCCTGTCGCCGACGTCGCCCGGGTGCTGCGCCTGCCGTCGGGCACGGTGAAGCAGCGGCTGCACCGCGCGCGCGGGCTGCTGCAGGTCGCGATCGAGGACGTCCGATGACCACACCTCTGCTGCCCTCGGGCCGGATCATCGCCGCCGTGCCGCCGCGCGCCGACGCGCTCGCGACGATCGCGCGGCAGGTCTACCGCCGTCGCGCCGTCCGGCGGCGGCGCGCGTACGTCGTCGCGATCGCGCTGCCGCTCGCGCTGGTGGCGACGACGCTCTCGCTGACCCGCACCGGTAGCCACTCGCTGCAGCCCATCACGCAGCTGCCGCACGAGCCGTCCGCGACGGCCAACCCGACCGGCGGTACGGACGGTGCGGGCGGTTCGCTCGCCGGGATCGGGCGGGCACGGGGCGACGGGTCGTCGGCGGCACCCGCGTCAGGGACGCTCTCGGCCGGGTCCCAGCCGGCCGGGGTGCCGCCCCAACCGAATCCGGCGGGGCCGCGGCTGATTCCCATACACCGCGAGTTCACCAGCAACGGCACCACCGGGATGACCTGTCCGAGAGGAGTCGCCCAGGACGGCTGGTGCGTGTCCGCGGTGACGAGCATGCCCAAGGCGACCGCGCCCGCGGTGGACGTTGCGGTCCGGGTGTGCCGGAGTGACCCGGTGGACGGCACGCTGACCTGGCCCACGACCCAGGAGGTGGACCTCGCGGTGTGGTCCGGCGGCACCGAGGTGTACCGCTGGTCGGCCCGGCAGCGGTTCGAGCCGTACCCGCACTCCGAGGTCCTGTCCGTGCAGGGGAACATCGACCGGCAGCCGGTCGAGGACAACCCGTCCCAGTGCATGCTGTGGAAGATCGTCTGGCCGGTCATCGACGATGCCGGTCGGTCGCTGGACAGGAACGCCGACTACACGCTGCACGCCTGGACGGTCGCCGAAGGCCTGTCCGACGCCGTGGCGGTGATGCCGTTCAGTGCGGTCGACGGGTCCTCGGACGACTAGGGCGTGTCTCCCAATCCGTCGATCTGCTGCGCGACACCCAGCACGGCACCTCGCGGCGTTGTCGTCGGCGTCGATAGCGCTGCTATCGACATCGCCTCCGCCTTGCGACGCACCGCGCGGGATGCCGCTCGCGACGATCACGGATTGAGAGACACGCCCTAGGCGTGTCTCACGATTCCGCTGGCCTGCTGCGCGACGCAACTCGTCCGCTCCCCGAGTTTTCGTGATCTTGGCGATGCCTCGCACGCGGCTGCGGGCACTGAGCCATGAGGACGCCGTGAACCTCCTCTGGGCGGGTCGAGGGTGGCGGCGAAGAGGGGCAGCGCATCGCACGTCGGTGCTGACTGGGCGGAGGCGGAACGACGCCGGCCCAAGCCCGATCACCCGCGCCTCAGGCACCAGACGCGTCGTCCTCGCCCGCGATGCGCGCCACCGCCGGCTCGGCGACGCGCACCGCGCTCGCGGCGCTACCCATGACCACGCCCGGCGTGCCCTGTCAACCGCCTCGTCGGCATCCTCGACGGCTGCCTGCGTGGGATGTCTAGTCGCGCATCTTGTAGACGATGCGCGCGGCGGCGTAGCCGAGGATCAGCGCGAGCAGCGGCAGCACGACGTTGCGCAGGATCCACGTCGCCAGCGTCCCGGCCAGGAACACGACGCCCGCCACGACGACGAACGTCACGAACGCCGGTAGCAACCGGCTCTTCGACTCGCCACCCTCGGCCATCGGCCCTCCTCTACTCCGGACGTCTGCTCGGCACGATCTCGTCGATCATGGCCAGGTCCTCGTCGGCCGGCTCCCACAGACCGGCGTCCGCGTTGGCATGCACCTGCTCGGGGCGCGTTGCGCCGGCGATGACGGACGCGACCGCGGGCTGGGCGGCGAGGCCCCCGATCGCGACGTGCAGCAGGGATACGCCGCGTTCGGCCGCGAGCTTCTCCAGACCCTCGACCCGGTCGAAGTTCGTATCGGTGAGGAGCTGCCCGGCGCGCCGCGGGTTGCCCGCAAGCCGGGTGCCCTCGGGCGGCGCCTCGCCGCGGTGGTACTTGCCGGTGAGGGCACCGTTCGCGAGCGGGAAGTACGGGAGCAGCCCGACGCCGTACTGCTCGCACGCGGGGACGACCTCGGTCTCGGCCTCGCGCTCGAGCAGGTTGTAGTGGTTCTGCGCGGAGACGAACCGGGCCCGCCCGCCGGTCTCCGCGGTCCAGTCGGCGTCGGCGATCTGCCAGCCCGCGAAGTTGCTCGATCCGACGTAGCGGACGAGTCCTTCGCGGACGAGCTCGTCGAGCGCCGCGAGCGTCTCCTCGACGGGCGTCACGCCGTCCGGCTCGTGGTACTGGTACAGGTCGATCCAGTCGGTCCGCAGGCGCTTCAGCGAGGCGCGGACCGCGGCGCGGATGTAGCGGCGCGAGCCGCGCGCCTCCGGACCCGCGTCGGGCATCGGCATGCCGAACTTCGTCGCGAGCACGACCCGGTCGCGCCGCCCGCCGAGCGCCTCGCCGATGAGCTCCTCGCTGCCGCCGCCCCCGCCGTAGATGTCAGCGGTGTCGAACAGCGTGATGCCGCGGTCGATCGCCGCGTCGATGACGGCGAACGCGTTCTCGTCGCTGGTACGGGACCGGAAGTTGTTCGCGCCGAGACCGACGACCGAGACCGTGAGGCCGGAGTCGCCGAGCTGGCGGTAGCGCATCTCGTCCATGGCCGCAGCCTATGTCCGGCGAACCGGACCGCGTCGTGCGGACTCTTACTGACGTCCGCCCTGAGGAGGCCGTCGTGCGTCGCTGGCTCGTCGTCGTGTTGCTTTCCGGTGTCGTGGCGTCGGCCGCTCCGGCGCACGCGGCTCCCTCCCCGCAGGTCACCGACCCGAAGGGCGACTGGCAGGTCGCGTCGCAGGACGTGCTGTCCGCGCGGCTGTCCAGCCGCTACGTCGGTGGCAAGCCCTCGTTGCGTGGCGAGCTACGGCTCGCCGCGGTGCCCGACGTGCCGACGACGTACCGGTTCAACTTCGGCCTCGGGTGCTCGTCCTACTCGTTCGCGTACGTCTGGCCGGGTGTTGCGCAGGGCGCCTCGGCGACGTTCGAGCGGTGGGACTACTGCGCGCCCCCCGCCGCGGTACCCGAGGCACCGAAGACCACCGCCGACGCGACGTTCCCTGTCACGTTCGCCGTGACGGGGACGACGCTCGTCTGGCAGGCGGCGTACGCCGGCGGCATCAAGAAGGGCGTGCGGGTCGCCAACTTCGCGGCCCTCGCCTGCACGGTCCTCGGTGGCGTCGTGGCAGGCGACACGACGACCGGGTCGCACGAGGTATGGGCCGGCGACATCGCGTACAGCGCCAACCGCTACTACGTCGTCGGCAGCGACCTGCCCCGGCGGTAGTGCTCGGCGAGGCGCGCGTTCGCCTCGTCCGGCAGCGGTACGGCGCCGCCGAGCAGCGCCGCCGCCCAGATCGACTCGGCCCCGCGCTCCACCACGGACGCGACGTGCAGCGCGTCGGCCGGTGACGCCCCGACCGCGACGATGCCGTGCGACGCGAGCAGCACCGCGCCACGGTCGGCGAGGCGGGCGACCGCGTTGGCCGCCAGCGCGTCGGTGCCGCTCGGCGCGTACTCGGCGCACGGCACGTCGCCGCCGACGTAGTACGCGAACTCGTCGACCGCCGCGGGGATCGGGCGACGCGCACAGGCGAACGCGGTGGCGTAGACGGGGTGCGCGTGGACGACACCGCGCACCTCGGGGAACGCCCGGTACACCGCGAGGTGCAGGGCGCGTTCGGTCGACGGCCGGCGGGCGCCGTCGAGGACCGTGCCGTCGAGGTCGAGGAGGACGGTGTCGTCCGCCTCGCCGGCCGCGGTGATGACGACGGTGCCGTCGGCCAGGCGCCCTGACACGTTGCCCGCGGTCGCGGAGGTCAGGCCGAGCGCGAGCATCCGTCGGGCGGTCTCCAGGACCTCGTCGCGCACGGGACGCCTCCGGACGTAGCGAAGCCCCCCGGGCCATCCCGAGGGGCTTCGTACGGTAGCGGTTCTAGCCGATCTTCTCGGCGGCGTCCTCGACGGCCTTGGCGGTCGCCTTGGCGGCCTTGGTGGCCGACGTCGTCGCGGCCTTCGCCTGCGTCTTGGCGGTCTTCACGGTCGCCCGAGCCTTCTTGGTGGGCGCGCTTCGGCGGATCGAGCCGATGAGCTTCTCGCCGCGCTCGGCGAGCTCGCCGTACGCCGTGAACGCCTTGCCGGTCAGCGTCGTCGCGAGGATCGGCAGCTCGGCGACCTTGCCGGGGAACTCCGCGACCTTGCCGGGAATCTCGGTGACGAACGCCGTGGTCCTCGGCAGGATCGTCGTCGCCTGCGCGACGACCTGCGTCGGCAGCTCCTTGATGTTCTCGACCGCGAGGTCGCCGGCGCCGACGACGGCGTACAGCGGCTTGCGGGCTTCGGTCTTCAGCGCCATGGCTCTTGGTTCTCCTTCGTGGTGGGGAAAGGGAGGTGGGAGGAGGAAGTGAGCCGGGTGAGGGCTGCGAACGAGCCGCGCTCCCTCCTCCCACCGGCTCGTGGTGTCAGCCGTTCGCCTCGCGTGCGTCGGCGGCGGGCTTGGCCGCGCGCTTGCGCGCGGGCTTCGCGGGTCGGGCGGGCGGGGGCTCGGCGGCGGGCGCCTCGGACTCCTGCCGCTGGCCGTCGTTCTCCTTACGGAACGAGTCGTAGATCTCGAGCAGCACCTGCTTCTGCCGCTCGGTGACCCACTCGTCGCGGAGGATCGCGCCGGGGACGTCGGTGTCGGCGTCGCGCTCCTCGAGGATGCCGGCCTGGACGTAGAGCGCCTCGGCGGAGATCCGCAGCGCCTTCGCGATCTGCTGGAGGATCTCGGCACTGGGCTTGCGGAGGCCACGTTCGATCTGGCTGAGGTACGGGTTGCTCACGCCGGCGAGGCGAGCGAGCTGGCGCAGCGAGATCGAGGACGACAGCCGCTGTTCGCGGATGTAGTCGCCGAGCTCCCTGACCTTCAACGTCGCCACGGGCCGTACCTTACGGCAGGGTGCTAGCAAATGCAAGCGGCCTTGCTAGCACGTCTCGCGGAACAGTCCCGGGGTCACTCGAACCTCACCGACGCGGGTACCGCCGCCGAGGACCTCGGGCGAGCCGATGGCGTCCAGCTCGGCCTCGTCGCCGGTGACGCCGAGCGCGCGCAACGCGGCCACCATGACCGGCGGGCGGGCGCGCTGCGTCCCGTCCTCGATCTTCAACGCGACCGCCGTACCGTCGGCCAACGCGGCGGCGTAGACACCCTCGGCGCCGTCCTTGGCGATCAGCCCTGGCACCGCCGCGACGAGTCGCGAGATGTCGCGCCCGGTGCCGCCCATCAGCACCGGGTGGGCCCGAATCGCCTGCGCCACAACGGATTCGGGGGTTCCGTCCGGCGCGGTGGCGATCCGGCCGAACGCCCGCGCGAGCCCGACGAGCGAGAGAGCGAAGATCGGCGCGCCGCAGCCGTCGGCGCCGATCGCGGCAACACGTTCGCCGGCCAGCTCCTCGACGACCGCGCGTTCGTGGACCTGCAACGGGTGCGCCGGGTCGCGGTAGTCGACGAGCGGCCAGCCCTGCGCGGCGCACGCCGCGAGGAACGACGCGTGCTTGCCCGAGCAGTTGTGCTGCAGCCGCGTCGGACCGCCGCCACGAGCGAGCACCGCGTGCGCCGCGTCCGCGTCGAGCGGCAGGTCGGCGGGGCAGGCGAGGTCGGACTCGGCGACGCCGGCGCGGGCGAGCAGGTCGCGCACCACGTCGAGGTGCAGCGCCTCGCCCGAGTGGCTCGCCGTCGCGAGCGCGACGTGCGTCGAGTCGAGGCCGAACTTCTCGACGATGCCGAGACGGAGGACGCCGGACGCCTGCATCGGCTTGTTGCTCGACCTCGGGAAGACCGGCACGGCGACGTCGCCGACCGCGAACAGCACCCGCCCGTCGGGCGCGAGCGCGACGACCGTCCCGTTGTGGCGGCTCTCGACGAATCCCGACCGGACGACCTCGGCGACGACGGTCACGGGCGGGCGACCGACCCCGTCGCCAGGCCCGCGCCGCGCAGCTCGGCGCACATCTCGACGAACGAGTCGACGACGTCGGGGTCGAACTGCGTACCGCCGCAGCGTTCGATCTCCTCGACCGCGTGGTCGAACGACAGTGCCCGGCGATACGGCCGGTCCGAGGTCATCGCGTCGAACGTGTCGCACACCGAGAAGATGCGCGCCGGCAGCGGGATGCGCTCGCCCGCGAGCCCGTCGGGGTAGCCGCGGCCGTCCCACCGTTCGTGATGACACCGGATGACCTCGACCGCGGTGCCGAGGAACCGCATCGGGGTGACGATCTGCACGCCGATGAGCGGGTGCGTCTTCATCACCTCGTACTCCTCGTCGGTGAGCGGCCCCGGTTTGCACAGGATCGACTCGGGGATGCCGACCTTGCCGACGTCGTGCAGCAGGAAGCCGTACGACAGCTCCGGGCCGATCTCGACGCCAGGCATCACGACGCGGGAGAGGGCGCGGGCGTAGTCGTGGGTGCGTTCGAGGTGCTCGCGGGTCGACGAGTCCTTCGCCTCGACGATGAACGCCAGCGTGCGCACGGTCGCCAGGTAGTTCTCCTGGAGCGCGCTCAGCGCGGCCTGGAGCTCGCGGGTGCGGGTGCGCTCGGCCTGGTACATCGAATTGACGTCGCGCGCCAGGACGAGGAGCTGTTCCTTCGCCTGCGCGAGCTGGGCGGCCTCCTCAGGACCCACCGGCTCCCTCCCCCTCCACCACCGCGAACAGGTCACGCGCGCTGAACGGCTTGACGAGGTACGCCGACGCGCCCGCCGCGGTCGCCTCCTCGCGCGCCGCGTCGTCGGCCCGCGCGCTGAGCATCACAACGCGCGGCGCGGTCGCGCCGAACGTCTCGCGCAACGCCCGGCAGACGGCGAAGCCGTCGACCCCCGGCATCATGATGTCGAGCAGGACGACGTCGGGATGGACGTACGCGGCCATGGTCAGCGCCTGCTCGCCGTCGTGCGCTGTGTGGACGTCGATGTGATCGAGCTCGAGCATCGCGCCCACGACCTCGCGCGTGATTGCCTCGTCGTCGACGACCAGTACGACTCGGCGCTGCGTCATCTCGACCTCAAGCACCCGCTGGTGGGCCGGTGAGGAGGTCGGAGACGTCGGCCTCCCCGTCGCGGTACCGCCGGGTCAGCTCGGCCGAGCACTGGTCGAGGACGGCGAAGATCCGCCGCCGCTTCTCCGACAGTCCGGCCTCCTCGCGCGCGAAGACGTCGAGCGCGTTGCGGAGCTCCTCGTCGGTCCGCGCGCCGACGTCCGAGAGGTCGACGTCGGCGACGAGCGCCTCGACGTACCGGCGGTGCTCGGCCGCGCGTGAGGGCTCGACGACGGTGTGCCGGCCGCTGCCGCGTGGCGCGTTGCGCGGGCCGGTCTCGCCGAGGATCTGCGGCAGGTCGGCGAGCAGCGAGCCGGTGCCCTCGCCGCCGCGGCGCGCGAGCTCGGCGCGGAGGATGTCGATGCGGCCCTGGACGAGACGGCGCAGGTACGAGACGTCGGTCTCCTCCTGCTCGGCGTCGTCGCGGCGCGCGTGCAGGTCCGCGATGGTCAGCGCGAGGATGTCGGCGAGGTAGTCGTCGGCAAGGACGCGGTCGATCCGCCGGTGGCCCCCGGTCTCCTGCGTCACGACGATCCGTCCTTCCCGGTCACGCGCCGATGCCCAGCAACACCCGCGCCTCGGCTGGGGTCAGCGGGGGCCGTTGCGCCAGATTTGCCAGCGTAGCGGCTCGCTCGACGAGCTGGACGTTGTCTCTCACCGGCTGGCCCGCCGCGAACGTCAGCGTGTCCTCCATGCCGACCCGCAGGTGCCCGCCGTGCGCGAGCGCGGCGAGCATGACAGGCAACGTCGTCCGCCCGACGCCGGTCGCGCTGAACGTCGCGTCGTCGGGCAGCGCGGCCACGCACGCGGCGAGCTGCGCGGGGGTTCCTGGCATCGCGCCGGGGACCCCCATGACGAGGTCGACATGCACGTGCCCGCCGGGCGGCGGGCCGTACGTGTCGACGAGCCGGGTGACCGTCGCGAGGTGGCCGGGCTCGAAGCACTCGAACTCGGGCACGACGCCACGTTCCTGCATCCTCGTGTAGAGCTCGACGATGAACCGCGGCCGGTTGAGGAACACGTCGTCGCCGAAGTTCACCGTGCCGCAGGTCAGGCTCGCCGCGTCCGGTTGGGCTTCGAGGACGGCGAGCCGGTCGGCCTCGCTGTCGGTGACCGCACCGCCGGTGGAGAGCTGGACGACGAGGTCGGTCGCCTCGTGCAGCGCCGCGACGGCTTCCTTGAGTGCGCCGACGTCGAGGCTGCTGTTGTCCTCCGCGTCGCGCAGGTGGACGTGGATCACGGCCGCGCCCGCGGCCTCGGAGCCCCGCGCCGTGCCGACCAGCTCGGCGAGCGTGACGGGCAGCGCCGGGGCAGCCGACTTCGCCGTCTCGGCGCCGGTCGGCGCCACGGAGATCAGCGTTCCAGCCATGCGTTGATCGTGTCACGCCGGGTGCGCGCGTGCGGCTGTTACCCGCAGAAGCGGCGTACGTAGGGATACGGGTTCACCGGGGCGCCGCCGCCCGGGTGGACCTCGAAGTGGACGTGCGGCGTGCCGCGGGCGTTGCCGCTGTCGCCGACCTTGGCGATCTCCTCGCCGGCCGCGACGCGCTGCCCGGGACGGGCGACGTAGGCCGACATGTGCGCGTAGAAGTACTCGTTGCCGTCGTTGCCCGCGAGGTAGAGCTGCATGCCGCCGTTCGAGCTGTACGACTCGCGCCGGACGACACCGTCGGTCACGGCGTACGACGGCGATCCCCACGGCGCCATCACGTCCGTCCCCTGGTGCCGCCGCCCGCTCGACCGCGGAGCGCCCCAGGTGTCCGAGTACGCGCGGACCGGGCCGACGAGGCAGGCGTACCGGCCGGTCAGCCGCGCGGCGCGGCTGGCCCGCGGGAGCGCGCGGCTGCGGGCTGCCTCGGCTCGCGCCATCCGGTCGAGCAGCGCCCGCAGCTCTGCGACGTCCCTGTCGAGCGAGCGGGTCACCGCGGCGGCGTCACGGCGCGCCGCGTCGACCGCGCGGCGCTGGTCGCGCATCTGGCGGGCCAGCACGGTGCCGCGGCGCAGGAGCTGGTCGTCGGTGCGGCTGGCCGCCGCGAGCAGGTCCAGCCGGTCGATGACCGACGCCGGGTCGCGCGTCGACAGCATGATCACGATCGGGTCGCCGCCGAGACCCGTCTGGTACGCCGCCCGCGCGCGGGCGCCGTAGCGGGCGCGGATCGAGACGAGCTCGCGTTCGATGTTGGCGAGCGACCGGTCGAGCTTCGTCACCCGGTCGTGGAGCGTGCCTTCACGCGCCTCGGCGACCTGTACCTTGCGGGCGAGCGCGTCGAGGCGGGCGCGGGCGTCGTCGCCGGGGTCGGCGGATGCCGTCGTGGGAACGACGGACCAGGTGAGCACGCACAGCAGGGACGCGGCGACCCGGCGGACCAGCACCCGCGGGACGCTAGCAGCACCCGCCCCGCGGTGGCCAACAAGGTCCTCGACCACAAGGTCCGATTCGTTCGGCCATCTGGCTCAATGATCGGGCTCCCGGTGCCGATGCCATCTGCACACGGGAACGTCTCGGTCCGGGACCGTTCCCTGATCAGGCGCGGATTGGTCCGGGAGGCTCGGTGCTGAAGGGCGACGTGAGCGTCACGCCGCTGGCCGACGTGCTCACCGACCTCGCGGGGCAGGCCGCGACCGGTTGCCTGCACCTCGACGACGACGCCGGCGACGAGGCGCTCGTCTATGTCAAGAACGGCCTCGTCTACGCCGCGTACGTCCCCGGCCGCCGCCCGCAGCTCGGCGCCCGGCTCATCTCGTCCGGCGCCTTGGCGCCCGAGGCGTTGGCCGAAGCGCTCGACGCGCAGGAGACCGAGCTCCAGGGCTGGCGGCTCGGCGAGCTGCTCGTCCACCTCGGATACGTCGACCGCGGCGTCGTCGAGGCGTTCGTCCTCGAACAGCTCCGTGAGGCGACGTTCGACCTCTCCCGCTGGCCGTCCGGCCGCTTCCGCTTCCGCAAGAACGAGAAGACCCGCGAGGACGTCGGTACGCACGCGACCGTCGAGGACCTGCTCGCCGAGGTGGCCCGCCGCCGCGAGGAGTGGGAGGTCATCGCGGGCGTCGTCCACGGGCCCGGCGCCGTACCGGTGCTGTCGGCCGGTGGAGTCGCGTCGGCCGAGATGACGCTCGACCAGGACCAATGGGCGTTGTTGTGCAAGGTCGACGGCGAACGAACCATCGCGCAGCTCGCCCGCGACTGCGGCTTCACGACGTTCGAGGCGGGGCAGATCGTGTTCTCGCTCGTCGGCGCGGGGTTGCTCGACGTCGAGGAGACGTTCGAGGACACGTACGACCCGCCGCCGGTCGTCGACGAGGACCTCGCGCCGCTGGGCGCGGCGCTCGCGTCGGCGTTCGCGTCGTTCGCGGAGCCCGAGGTCGTCGAGGTAGTGGTGCCGCCGCAGGCGGAGTCGTACGAGGACGAGAGCGAGGTGTCGCGGCTCCTCGGCACGGTAATGCCGGAGCCGGAGCCGTCGCTGGACACGTTGTCGGCGGCGTTCGCCGACCTGCCGTCACTGTCGTTGCCGACGTCGTTGGAGCCGGAGTACCCGGTCGTACCGGATCCGGTGGCGCCGCCCGCGCCGGTCGCGGCCGACCCGTTCGGGGACTCGCTGGCGCGGGTCTCGGAGGCGTTGAGCGCGCTGATGGGCGACGCACTGCCGGCGGTGTCGTTGCCGGCGACGCCGCTGCCGCCGGTGCCGACGGCTGAGGAGATCGAGGCCGACCGCCTGGAAACAGAACGTCAGGAACGCAGCCGCGCCGCGGCCGCCGCCGAACTGGCCGAGGCGCACGCGTTGGCAGAGGCCGCACGGCAGGGGCGGGCGCCGCAGCCGCGTATCGGCCGCCGTGCCCGCGCGGAGGATGCAGCGCGCCGCGAGGCGGAGGAGGCGGCGCGGGTCGAGGCCGAGCAGGCCGCGCGGGTCGAGGCCGAGCGCGTTGCCGCAGAGCACGCCGCGCGCGCCGAGGCAGCACGCATCGCCGACGAGCAGGCCGCCGCGGAAGAGGCCGAGCGGGTCGAGGCCGAGCGGATCGAGGCCGAGCGGATCGAAGCCGAGCGGGTCGACGCCGAGCGGATCGAGGCGGAGCGGGTCGAGGCCGAGCGGGTCGAGGCCGAGCGGATCGAAGCCGAGCGGATCGACGCCGAGCGGATCGACGCCGAGCGGATCGAGGCGGAGCGGGTCGACGCCGAGCGGGCCGCCGCCGCGCAGGCCGCCGCCGAAGAGGCCGCCCGCGTCGAAGCCGCGGAGGCCGCCCGCGTCATCGCGGAACTGGCCGCCGAACAAGCAGCCGCCGAGCAGGCCGCCGCGGACGAGGCCGCCCGCGCCGAGGCCGAGCAGGCTGAGCGTGCGGAGGCCGAACGCCGCGAGGCCGACCGCCTCGCCGCGGAGGCCGCCGCCGCGGCGCCCCCTGTCGACACGTTCCAGATCGCGTCGATGCTCCGGGACGTCAACGACGCTGCCGACACGGTCGAGACCATCGAGGAGGTCGTGGAGGTCGAGGCGTACGAGCCGGCGGAGCCCCCGGCCGCGCCCGAGCCCCGCGAGCCCGCGCACGCCAACAGCTCGCGTTCCGGGCTCTCCGAGACGGCGGCGCTCATGCGCGAGCTGTCGTCGCTCGGTCTCGAGGACGAGCCCGCTCAGCCGCCGGCCGCGCGCACCGCCGCCGCTGCCGCGGCCGTCCGGCCCGCGTCGCCTGCGAAGGACCCGAAGAAGCGCAAGGGCCTGTTCGGCCGGGGCTGAGCCTCAGCGGAGCGGCAACGTCCGCGCCACCAGGTCGGCCATCACCTCACGCGCGCCACCGCCGATCGGGCCGAGGCGCGCGTCGCGGAGGGCGCGTTCGGCCTCGGGCGTCCCGGTCGTCTCCAGGCGCAGCAGCGCGGTCTCGACGTCGAGGTCGCACGCCAGCCACTTCGCGGCGCTCACCTGACGCAGCGTGTCCTCGCCCGCGAGGTGCCGGGTCAGCGCGTCGTACGTCAGCGCCCGCACCGCGGCGAGCCGCACCGCGAGCCCGTCGCACGCGGTCGACGGCGGGCACAACGCGAGGTTCGCCGCCGCCGCCGACACCGACGCGAGGGCGATCGCGAGCCGTTCCCACTGGAACGACTTCATGATCATCACGAAACCCTCGCCGGGCTCGCCGAGCAGCGCCTCGGGCCCGACCCGCACCGCGTCGAACGACAGCGCCCCTGTCTGCGACGTACGCCACCCGAGCGTCGGGATGCGTGACGCCGAGAACCCCTCCGCCGACGTCGGCACGACGAACAGCGACACCCCGCGCGCGCCCGGCACGTCGCCCGTGCGGGCGGCGACGAGCAGCCAGTCGGCCCGGGATCCGTTGGTACAGAACACTTTCGACCCGGTCAGCACCCAAGAGTCGCCGTCGCGTTCCGCCCGTGTCGTCAACGCCGCGACGTCCGAGCCGGCACTCGGCTCGGTCACCGCCAGCCCCGCGACCGCCTCCCCCGCGACACACGGCCGCAGCCAGGTCTCGCGCTGGGCCGGCGTGCCGAAGCGGAAGACGTAGTACGGCGCGAGGTCCTTCGTCGCGCCGAGACCCGCCGCGACGCCGCCGGAGCCGCACCGCGCCAGTTCCTCGGTCACCACGACATCCGCCAGGAAGTCGGGCCCGAGGCCCCCGTCGGACGGTCCGTACTTCCAGCCCAAGAGACCGGCCGACCCCGCTGCCGCGAACACGGACCGCGGAAACTCCCGCGCCGCCTCCCACTCGTCGGCGTGCGGCCGCAACGACATCTCGACGTACGACCGCACCTGCGCGCGCAGCGCGGCGTGCCGCGGCGCGAACGGGGCCGCCGCGGGGTCGGGATCGAGCGGCAGTGTCAGACGCCCAGCTCCTTGCGCAGCTTCTCGACGTGGCCGGTCGCCTTGACGCCGTACATCGCGCGTTCGACGAGTCCGTCCTCGGAGATCACGAAGGTGGACCGGATCACGCCGACGACCTGCTTGCCGTACATCATCTTGGTGCCGTACGCGCCGTACGCCCCGAGCACCTCCCGCGACGGGTCGGACAGCAGCGGGAACGTCAGGGACTCGACGTCGCGGAACTTCGCGAGCTTCTCTGGTTTGTCCGGCGAGATGCCGAGGACTTCGTACCCGGCCGCGCGCCAGTCGGCCAGCGAGTCACGGAAGCCGCACGCCTGCTTGGTGCACCCGGGCGTGAGCGCGGCCGGGTAGAAGTACACGACGACCTTCCGGCCACGCAGGTCGGACAACCGGTGTACGCCGCCGTCCGCATCGGGCAGCGCGAAGTCGGGCGCAGGGTCGCCGGGCGCGAGACGTTCGGTCACGCGGCGAACACTAGCCGGGCCGCGCGACCCGGACAGTGTGAGGATCGGAGCGTGACCCGCGCCGCCCTCGCCCTCCTCTTCGCCGCCGCGTGCTCGACCTCGACGCCCCGGACGGCAGCCCCGACGACGCCCGCGCCGACGCCGGCACCGTCGGCCACGGTGACGAGCGCACCGCCCGCGAGCGGGACGCCGTCGGCGCTGCCCATGTCGTTCGGCGGGTCCGATGTGCGGTGGCCGCGGACCCTCGAGTTCTCACCCGTGCCGCCCGCGCTCGGCGCGATCGTGACCTTGCGGGTCACGCCACGCAGCGACGGCGGCACGCTCGCCGCCGGCCTGACCCTGCCACGCGTCGGCGGTACGGCCACCGCGCCGCGCGTCCTCACGCCGTGCGGCAGCACGGTCGTCCTACCTGGCCACGACGTGCGCCCGATCCCGCCTGGCTCGGGCGGCACGGTGCCGAAGCAGGCGGGCGACGTCCTCGTCGTCGTCGACCCCGGCCACGGCGGGCCGCAGCTCGGCGCGGTCGCGCCGGACGGCGACCGGGAGAAGGACCGCAACCTGCAGATCGCGTTCCAGGTCAGGCAGGCGCTGGCCGGACGGGTCGGCCGCGTCGTGCTGACGCGCGAGCGCGACATCCAGGAGACCATCGAGTTCCGGGCCGCGTTGGTCGACGCACTCCGCGCCGACGCGGCCGTCTCGGTGCACCTCAACTCGTCGCCCGATGGGCCGCGCCCGACACCGGGGACGGAGACGTTCGGCGAGACGGCGGACACCGCGGGGCGGCGGCTCGCCGGGCTCGTCTACGAGTCCGTCCGCCGCTACGTGCAGACGCTGCCAGGCCCGTGGGTCGGCGACCGCGACGCGGGCGCGAAGTACCGCATCGGCACGGACGGCCGCGACTACTACGGCCTGCTGCGCCGGTCGCACCGGCCGTTCGCCATCGCCGAGTCGCTCTACATCGCGTCGGCGCACGAGGCGTCGCTCGTGGCGCGGGCCGAGGTCCGCGCGGGACTCGGCAAGGCGATCGCCGGCGCGCTCGTCGCGTTCACGCAGACGGCGGCCCCGGGCAGCGGGTGGACGGTGCCGTACCCGCGGCCACCCGACCCGAGCGGCGGCCGCGGTCCCGCGTGCGTCGACCCCGCGCGTTAGACCGGCTGCAACGCGACGCGCGCGGCGATGCCGCCGGCGACGAGGCCGGCGTCGTCGGGGGTGTTCCGCTTCACCAGCGCGAGCGCGAGCGGGCCGAGCTCGTAGTGTCGTACGGCGGTGCCGACGAAGCCGACGGGGACGCCCTCCCACTCGACCGGCATGCCGTGCGGGGGGAGGCGGTCGGCCGAGCCGTCCAGGTGCAGCAGCACGAGGCGGCGCGGCGGGCGGCCGAGGTTGTGCACCCGCGCGACGGTCTCCTGCCCGCGATAGCAGCCCTTGTCGAGGTGGACCGCGGTCTCGAGCCAGCCGACCTCGTGCGGGATCGTCCGGTGGTCGGTCTCGAAGCCCAGCCGCGGCCGTCCGGCGGCGACGCGGCGCGCTTCGTAGCCCCACATCCCGAGCGGCGCGGCGCCGCCGGCCACCAGCCGGTCCCACGTCGCCTCGACCTCCGCGCGCGGGACGAGGATGTCGCGTCCCGAGTCGGTGAGGACGGCAAGGTCCGCGGGCTCGGGCGTCACGCGCAGCAGGAACCGCATCGAGTCGAGAAACGCGAGCAGCGCGGGCGCCGTACCCGGCTCGACGTGCGCGTACGTCGTCGTGCCGTCGTCGACGAGGACGAGGTGGTGCTCGACGTGCCCGTGCGGCGAGAGCACCAGCGTCTCGGTCCACGTGTCGGGCGGCAGGTCGCTGAGGTGCTGCGTGGTGAGGCTGTGCAGCCAGGAGAGCCGCTCGGCGCCGCCGATCGCAACCACGTCACGGTTGCTCCGGTCAGCGACATAGCGACCTGCGCCCGCGAGACGTTGTTCGCGGAACGGGTCGCCGTAGTGCGCCGCGACACCGGCGTCCTGGCCCTCCGCGGGGACGGCGCCGGGTCGCGACAGGAGCGGCGAGAGGGACGTCACCAGTCCAGCGTAAGGCGTGCTCTCGGAGTGCGGCGTCCTCCCGGCAGTTAGGGCCTGGCGAAACGGCCCGGATCGGTTCGGCCGTCCCAGAACTTTCGTGATCTTGGCGAGGTTGTGCACCATATGCGTGCAGAACATCGCCAAGATCACGAGATGCGGGCTGGCGAAGCACGCCGCGACGAGCGTTTCGCCAAGCCCTACTAGTGCTCAGCGCAGTCCCTGCACCGGCCGAAGATGGCGAGATGACCCACGTCCGCGTGGAATCCCTCGGTCCGCTGCAGTTCCGCGACGACGCCGTCGACCAGGCCGGGCGTGGTCTCGGTGACCTTGCCGCAGATCCGGCAGACGAGGTGCACGTGGTCGTCGTCGGTGGCCGCGTGGTAGGTCGGGGGACCGTGCCCTAGATGCGTGTGCGTGACGAGGCCGAGCTCCTCGAGGAGCTCGAGCGTGCGGTACACGGTCGAGATGTTCACGCCGCGCGCGGTCTCCCGGACCGTCGTCGCGATCTCCTCGGGCGTCGCGTGGCCGAGCCGCGCCACGGCTTCGAGCACGAGCTGGCGTTGCGGGGTGAGCCGGTAGCCGCGCGCCCGCAGATCCGCCTGCCACTGCTCGCCAGGCACCGCGCTCCCTTCGCTCGTGCGGGAAGTCTAGGGCGTGTCTCTCAATCCGTGATCGTCGCGAGCGGCATCCAGCACGGTGCATCGCAAGGCGGAGGCGGTGTCGATAGCGGCGCTATCGACACTGACGACAACGCCGCGAGGGGCCGTGCTGGGTGTCGCGCAGCAGATCGACGGATTGGGAGACACGCCCTAGTGTCGAGGGCCGTGCGAAAGCCTGTGCTCGCCGTGCTCGGCCGCGGCGTCGTGGACCTCGACACGCCCGTGCTGCGCGCCGACGACCTCGGCCTGCAGCGGGGCGACGGTGTGTTCGAGACCATGCGCGTGCACGACGGCCGTGTCGTCAAGCTCAACCTCCACCTGGAACGTCTCGCACGCAGCGCAGCGAGGCTCGACCTGGCCGCCCCGGGCGCCGAGGAGTGGCGCGCGCTCGTCGCGCAGGCGGTCGAGGCGAGCGGCGCCGGCGACGGGATGGTCAAGCTGGTCTGCACCCGCGGGTCGCGGGTCGACGGTCCGGTGACGGCGTTCGCGATGGCGCGGCCGATCCCGCCGGAGGACACCCGCGCCCGCCAGGACGGGATCGACGCGGTGACGTTGACGCTCGGCGTCTCGGCGGCCGCTCGGGCGGAGGCGCCGTGGCTGCTCGGCGGCGCGAAGACGCTGTCGTACGCCGTCAACATGGCGAGCATCCGCGAGGCCGAGGCGCGCGGCGCGCAGGACGCGATCTGGCTCGCGCTCGGGGGCGAGGTCCTGGAAGCGCCGACCTCGACGGTCTGCTGGGTCACCGCCGGCGCGCTCCGTACGCCGCCGACCACCACGGGCATCCTCGCGGGTACGACGCTCGCGGTCGTCGCCGCGCTCGCGCCTCCGTTGCGCTTCGAGGAGGTCGTCGGGACGGTCGACGACGTGCGGGTGGCCGACGAGGTGTTCCTCGCGTCCTCGGTCCGCGGCGTGGTGGGCGTGCGCCACCTCGACGGCAAGCCGGTCGGCGACGGCACGCTCGGGCCGCACACCGTACGGCTCCGCGACGCGTTCGAGGACGTCGTGCTCGGCCGGGTCACCCTGCCCGGGGTGGAGTGACGACGTTCGGGGGCGTCTCGCCGCGGAGCACGGTCGCGACCCCGCTCGCCGCAAGGCGGGTCATCGCCAACCGGGTCGCGACCGTCGCGCTGCCGACGTGCGGCATGAGCACGGCGTATGGCGAGACGAGCAGGTCGGGGTGCACGGCCGGCTCGCGTTCGTAGACGTCGAGCCCGGCGGCGAACACCGTCCTTGCGCGCAGGGCCTCGGCCAACGCGGCCTCGTCGACCACCGGACCGCGCGCGGTGTTCACGAGCACGCCGTCGGGTCCCAGCAACGAGAGCTCCCGCGCGCCGACCAGGTGCCGCGTCTCGTCGGTCAACGGCAGGTGCAGCGACACGTACGCCGCCGCGCGCAGCAGGTCGTCCAGCGACGCGGTCCACCCGGGCTCGCCGGTGTCGTGCCGCGTGTGGTGCAGCACGGTCATGCCGAACCCGGCCGCCCGCCGCGCGACCGCCCGGCCGATCCGGCCGTACCCGACCAGGCCGAGCGTTGCGCCGACGACGTCACGACCGACGAACCCGTCCATCCGCCACCGGTCCCACCGGCCCTCGCGCAGCGCGCTCCCCGCCTCCGTGAACAGGCGCGCCGCCGCGAGCAGCAGGGCGAACGCGAGGTCGGCCGTCGCGTCGGTGAGCACACCAGGCGTGTTCACGACGGCAACGCCGCGGGCCGCGCATGCCGCAACGTCGACGTTGTCGTAGCCGACCGAGATGGTGCCGACGACGCGCAGCCGCGGGGCCGCGGCGAGCAGGTCGGCATCGACCCGGTCGGTGAGCACGCAGAGCAGTCCGTCCGCGTCGGCTACCGCATCGCGCCAGCCGTCCGGGCCGACGACTTCGCTCTCCCCCAACGGGTCGAGGCCGCCCGGCGGGAGCGCGGAGGTCACCACGACACGAGCCACGGAGACGCACTCTAAGGCCTGCCTCTCGAACCCTGACCGTCGCGAGCGGCGGTCAGGACGGTGCATCGCCAGACGGAGGAGGAACGGCCTACTAGTAGGGCTTGGCGAAACGGCCCGGATCGGTTCGGCCTACCCCAGAACTTCGTGATCTTGGCGAGGTTGTGCACCATATGCGTGCGGAACATCGCCAAGATCACGAGATGTGGGCTGGCGAAGCACGCCACGACGAGCGCTTCGCCAAGCCCTGCTCGGGACCTTCCGCTCCGGGCATGGTCCACAGTGACTACGACAATTCAGGCCCAAGGGACGATCCCGTCGGGGCGCCGGAGCGCCGATGGTCTCTGCATGACCCTGCGCCTCGGTCTCCTGATCCGGACCGCTGTCACCGGCATCGCCGCCGTGGCGGTGTCCAACGCACCTGTCGTGGCCGGTGCGCCCGCCGTGACGCCCGTGTCGTACACGACGTCGAGCACCCCCGCGATGGACCACTCCGCGACGATCGCGCTGCATACGCGGGCCGACGCGACGCGCCGCGCCACCGGACGCGAGCCGCTGGTCGCCCGCGCTGCGTACGCGAGCGCCGCGAGCCGGGCCGCCGTCGCCCTCGCCCAGTCGAAGCCGGTCGTTCTCCCGAGCGACAACGCGCCGACTGCGTACTACAGCGGTGTCACCATCCCCGAGTTCTACGACCTCACCATCAACGCCGCGATCGACTCGGTGGTCTCGGCCGCGCATGCCGTGCTCGCCTACCCGCTGCACACCGACGGCGGCTGGTCGGTCGTCACGCGCTCGCTCTCCGACGGCCGGGTCGCCTACGGCGTCGTCCTCGTCGTCGGCTGGCCCGACCCCGCGGTCTCCACCGGCAGCGGCTGCTCGACCAGCGGCTACTGCTGGACCAACCGCGGCCTCAACCCGCACCTGCCGTGGACCCGGAACACCGTGACCTGGTACCTCTCGACGTCGCACCTGCCGAACGCGGGCGAGTCGCTGCTCAAGGCCGCGATCGCGAACCTCAACAAGGTCTCGAAGTTCGGTGCCGACCTCCGGTACGGCGGCAAGACCAGCGACACCGGCCCGACGTCCGCGCACCGCTTCGTCGTCGTCTGGGGCTCCTGCGGTACGGCGTCCGCGCTGGCCTGCACGACGAACGGCACGCAAGGGACGTACCGCCTGATCTACCAGGCGAAGGCGGTCGTCAGCGCCTCGCGCTACGCCGCCAACCCGAGCAGCACGTGGTGGGTCGGCACGCTGATGCACGAGATCGGCCACGGCACCGGGCTCGGCCATTTCGACGGGACGTACCTCGGCTCGTACCAGCTCATGCGCTGGGCCGGCGGGCCTGACGCCATCAAGGCCGGCGACGCGAACGGACTGCGCCGCGTCGCCCCGCCCGGCCGGATCAGCGCGTCGGTACGGCGGTCCGGCATCTCGCTCGTCGTGCGGACCGCGAACGGCGGCCTCGGCGGCATCCGCACCATCCGTACGCAGTGCACCGACGGCGCGGGCGTGTGGCACACGTTGGCGATGGTGAGCGGGACGTACGACGGCCTGGCGAAGGACCGGACGGTCGGCTCGTACCGGCCGCCGACGGGCGCGACGCGGAGCTGTCGCGCAGTCGTCACGAGCAAGACGTCGTCGTACACGACGCCGAGCATCTCGGTCAGGGGCTAGGGCGTGTCTCTCGATCCGTGATCGCCGCGAGCCTAACGGACCTGCACGCCGGCCATCGCGGCGCGCACCGCGTCCTCGTCGAGGGCGAGGCCGACCCGGTCGGAGCCGTGGGCCCACGAGTCGCCGTAGACGTTGCGCTGCAGCAGCATGAGCGCGACGTCACTGGCCGACCGGTGCTCGGGGTCCTCCAGCCACCAGGTGAGCGTCGCGAGGATCTCGGCGGTGAACGACCGCGCCAGGAACTCGTACGGCAGCCGCGGGGTGAGCCCGAGGTTGCGAGCGCGTTCGCGACGGACCTGTTCGAGGCGTAGGGCGACGCGCCGGGCGAACACGCGGTACGGCTTCCCGTCGCACGCCCCCCCGAGGATCACCCGGTACAGGTCGACGTGCTCGGCCGCGTGCCGGAACAGCGCCGCGATGCCCGCGCCGGCGATCTCCGGCTTGCGCACCGGCATGACGGGGGCGACCCGCGAATCGAGGTCCGCCCAGAGGTCGTCGACCGCCGAGGTCAGCAGGTCGCTCTTGTCGGTGTAGTGCGCGTAGAACGTCGCGCGCGAGACGTCCGCGCGCTCGGTGATCTGCTCGACGGTCACCGCGGCGTAGCCGCGTTCGAGGATGAGCGCGACGAGCGCATCCTGTAGCGCCCGGCGCGAGCGCCGTACCCGCCGGTCCATGGAATAAGCATACACCTTGACTGTTACTGAACACTATGTTTAGTATCGCAACCTTCCCCCGAAGTCTGCTTACGGAGCCAGCGCAGTGACGCGCGTCTCACCCGACGGTCTGCAACCCTTTCTCACGCTCTCCCCCGACGCGGTCCTCGTGATCGACGGCGACGGCCTGATCCGCGACCTCAACCCGGAGGCGGCACGGCTGTTCGCGACATCGCGCGACGCCCTCCTGGGCACCGCGGTCGAGGTGCTGCTGCCGCCCGCCGAACCCCAGCCGCTCGTCGCCGTCCGGCCCGACGGGTCGTCGTTTCCGGTCGAGGTGTCGCTGTCGCCGATCGACCTCGGCGGCGAGGTCGTCGTCGCGGCCGTCGTGCGTGACGTCAGCGAGGTCGCCCGGCACGCCGCGGACGCCCGACTCTGGGCCCAGGTGTTCGAGACCGCCGAGTGGGCCGTCGCGATCGTCGATGCCGACGGCGCGACCGTCCGGCAGGCGAACGCCGCGTTCGCCCGGATGCACGGCTATCCGGTCGAGGAGCTCGCCGGGCTCGCCAGCACCGCGCTCTCCGCACCGAACGCCCGCCTCCACCTCGAGACCGAGGTCGCCGCGGCGCAGCCGCCGGACCGCGTCGTCTACGAGTCGGTGCACCAGCGCAAGGACGGCACCGCGTTCCCCGTCGTCGTCGACGTCGCGGCCGTCCATGGCGACGACGGGCGGCCGCTGTTCCGCGCGGTCAACGTTCGGGACGTGACCGAGCGCAAGTGGCGCGAACGCGCGCTCGCCGAGGCGCGCGCTCATCTCGCGCACCTCGTGACGCACGACCCGCTCACCGGCCTGCCCAACCGGCCGCTGCTGTTCGACCGGATCGAGCGCGCCCTCGAACACGCCCGCCGCAACGGCTCCCGGCTCGCCCTGCTGTTCGTCGACCTCGACCACTTCCAGCGGGTGAACGACTCGCTCGGCCACAGTGCGGGCGACCAGGTGCTCGCGACCGTCGCCGCGCGGATCCGCGCCACCCTGCGCCCGACGGACTCGGCGGGCCGGCACAGCGGCGACGAGTTCGTCGTCCTCCTCGAAGGGCTCGACGCCGCGGCACCCGCGGCGGAGGCGGACGCGAATGTCGTGGCGCAGCGCGTCGGCGGCGCACTGGCCGAGCCGATCAAGGTCGGCATCGCCGCGCAGGTCCACCTCACGGCGTCGTTCGGCATCGCGGTCAGCACCAGCTCGACGGCCGGCGCGGAGGAGCTGCTCCGCCAGGCGGACGCCGCGCTGCACGACGCGAAAGCGCGCGGCCGTGCGGCGCGCAGCGTCTACCGCCCGACAGCCGACGTGCGGGCGTTCGACGCGCTCGCCCTCGAAGCGGAGCTACGCCGCGCGCTCGCCGAGGACGAGTTCGAGCTGCACTATCAGCCGATCGTCGACACCGCCGCGGGTCACGTCGTCGCGGCCGAGGCGTTGCTGCGCTGGCGGCACCCGCGCCGTGGCCTGCTCGCGCCGGACGCGTTCCTCGACGTGCTCGAGGACACCGGGCTGATCGTGCCGGTGAGCCGCCGGATGCTCGACCAGGCGTGCGCCACGATCGCCGCGGTCCGCGCGACAGGCGCCGACCTCGCCGTCAGCGTCAACGTCTCCGGCCGCCAGCTCGGCAGCGGCGAGCTGCCAGCCGACGTGCTCGCGGCGCTGGCCGCGTACGACCTGCCGCCCGACGCGATCGAGCTCGAGATCACCGAGAACACGCTCATCGGCGCTGACGGCGTGGCTGCCGCAGACCTCCAGCGGCTCGCCGCCGCCGGCGTCCGCATCGGCCTCGACGACTTCGGGACCGGCTACGGCGCGCTGTCGTACCTGCAGCGGTTCCCGGTGTCGTTCGTGAAGATCGACCGGTCGTTCGTCAGCGGTCTCGCCGCGAACGACCAGGACCGCGCCATCGTCAAGGGCGTCGTCGGACTTGCTCGCGCCATGCAGATCGCCGTCGTCGCGGAGGGCGTCGAGCACCCGGAGCAGCTCGACGCGCTGCGCGCACTGGGCTGCGACCGGGTGCAGGGCTGGCTGCTCGGGCGGCCGGTCACCGCGGCCGCGTTACGGCACCGGCTCGACCGCGACCGCGGAACTCCGAGCGCATAGCCAGGGGCCCCCGCCCCCGAATCCCCGACTAGCTCGCGACGCGCAGCCCTTCGCGCTGGGCGATCTCCCGCGAGTTCGGGCCTTCCGGAGACGCGAGGTCGATCAGCAGCGACAGCGGCACGCCGGCACGCAGCCACTCGAAAACGACCGACTCGCGGGTCATCCAGTCCTCCTCTTGGCAGGTGTCCCACTTGCACCAGATGCATCGGGTGCCGCCCGCCCTGACGAAACACCCAGACGAAGGAACTTCCACGTCTGAACGGCCCTAATCACAGCGCTGTCATTCGTTTCGACGACGAATGTCCCGAACTTGAGAGCCCATCCGTGTGACGTTTCGGGCATCTCCCCGTTACCTGGAGCACGGGGGCGTTGTGGGGGCCGCGTTCGGGGGGACGCGGGTCGTGTGCTCGTGAGGGGACCCAGTCAGTGACCGTCTTCGAGACGGTGGCGCCGCCCTGCGCGGAGGCCACCGGAGTTCGCGCACCGCACGTCACCGCGCCCGGCAGCTTCGAGTGCTGCGGGGTCCGGATCGACGCCGTGACCCTGGACGAGGCGGTGCACCGCCTGTTCGGGTACGCGCTCGCCCGCCGGCCCGCGACGCTGCACCTCTGCAACGCGTACACGCTGTCACTGGCGGCGTCCGACGCCGCGTATGCCGAGACGCTCAACGAGGGCGACCTCAACCTGCCCGACGGCGAGCCCGTCGCGTGGGTCGGCCGTCGCCTCGGCTTCAGCGCGTTGCAGCAGTCGACCCGCGGCCCCGACCTGATGGTCGAGACCATCGTCCGCGGCCAGGCGCTGCGGCTGCGCCACTACGTCTACGGCAGTACTCCCGACGTCGTCCAGCGCCTCGTAGCCGAGCTGCGTGTCCTAGCCCCGGACGCGCTGGTCGTCGGCGCGGAGGCGCCGCCGTTCCGGGCCCTGTCCGGCGAGGAGGCCGAGGCACTCGCGGACCGCGTCCGCGAGTCCGAGGCGGAGATCGTCTGGGTGGGGCTCGGGACGCCGCGACAGGACGTCTTCGTCGAGCAGATGCGGAACCGGCTCGGGACGACGCTGGTGCCGATCGGCGCGGCGTTCGACTTCATCGCGGGAACGAAGAAGGTCGCCCCGGCCTGGCTGCAGCACACCGGGTTCGAGTGGACGTTCCGGCTGCTCTGCGAGCCACGGCGGCTCGCCAAGCGCTACGTCGTCGGCAACGCGCGCTTCGTCCGTCACGTGCGCCGCTCGCGCCTGCTCAGCGCCACCTGAGCGGCTCGCACGAACGCCGCCGCGGCGGCCTCGTACGTGTACGCCTGCACCGCCTGATGACCCTTGTCCGCGAGCCGTTCGCGCAGTGCCGGGTCGCCCGCCAGTGTCGTGAGCGCGGCCGCCAGCGCGGCGACGTCGCCGTGCGGGAACACCAGGCCGGTCTCGCCGTCGGTGACGAGGCCGTCCTGCACCGCGCCCACCGCGTCGCTCGCGACGATCGCCGCGCCGCAGCCCATCGCCTCGTTGACCGCGAGCGACCACGGCTCGGCGAACTCCGGCACCAGCCGCGACGGGACCACCACGACGTCGGCGGCGTTGTAGACGGCGGGGACGTCGCCATTGGGGACGCGACCGCGTGTCGGGACGTCGAGCGACCCGGTGCCGACGACGGTGAGCGCGTACGCGACGCCGTTCGCGTCGAGGACGCTCAGCGCAGCGAGCAGGTCGGGCACGCCCTTCTCCGGTTCGAGGCGGCCGACGTACGCGATCCGCACCGGCCCGTCGTACGGCGGCCGGTTCCTCGCGAACAGCGTCAGGTCCACGGCCTGCGGCGCGACGAAGACGCGGTCCGGGTCGGCGCCGCGCTCGATCACGTGACGACTCACGTGCCGGCCGTACGTCACGACCGCGTCGGCGTTGCGGTACAGCGCGTTCGTGACGTGTTCGGTCCGCCGGTGGAACGCCGTGCCCGGGTGCGACCACAGCGTGGCCCAGAGCACGACCGGCTTCCGGCGCAGCCGCGCGCCGAGGTACGACACCGCGAGCGCGAACTTGCCGACGAGCGACGTGACGGCGACGTCGTACCGGCCGCGCAGCATCTCTACGACGAGGCCCGGCGTGATGCGCGTACGGCCGAGCCAGGCGCCGCGCAGCGTCACGGCGTCGAGCACGTCGGACGTCGCGGGCTCGCCCTGCCAGTACCACTCGCCGCCGTCGGAGAAGAACACGAACCGCGTCGGCGTGCGGCGGGCGAGCTCCTCGTAGAGCGGCTTGCGGTAATGGGTCAGCAGGTTGGTGACGAACAGCAGCCGCGGGGCGGGCACGCGGCTTATGGTCGCACGGTGGCGGGCAGCGGGCGGGTCGTCGTGTACGACCCCGACGGCGTCAACCCGTACGGCCGCGAGCTGGCCGCGCAACTGGCCGAGGCGGGCTACGAGGTGACCGCCGTCGTCGCGGGCGACGCGGAGTGGCGGCCGTCCGGCGTCGACGTCCGCGCGGTGCTGCCGGACAACCGTGCTGGGTCCGGAGGTGCTGCGCGCCAGGCGTTCCGGCTGTTGCGCGGGCTGCTCGTCGTGAAGTGGCTCGCGCTGACGAGGAACGCGCAGTGGATCGTCGTGTGGACCCGTACCCGGTACGACGCACGCTTCCTGGCGAGCGTCGCGCTGCTGCGGCGGGTGCACGTCGTCGTGCACAACCCGGGACCGCGCGACGTCCGGCGCGACAGCACGTTGCGCCGGCGCGCGCGGACGCTCGTCGTGCACGCGCCGTCACTGCCGGGCGCGGCCGTCTGCGCGCACCCGCTGTACGTGCACTGGCTGCGCTGGGCGGCCCCCGCGACACCAGGGCCGCACGACCGGCTGCGGCTGCTGCTGCTCGGGCACCGCCGTCCGGACAAGGGCGACGACGTACTGCCGGCGCTGCTCGCGGCGTTGCCGGAGGACCTGCGCGGGCGGATCGAGATCGTCGTCTGCGGCAAGGGCGCGCCGCCATCGCTGCCGGGCGTCGCGGTCGACGACCGGACGTCGCCGGACTTCGTCCCCGACCGCGTCCTCGCATCGGTCCTGATGTCGTGCGATGCGTTGCTCGCGCCGTACACCGGCGCCACGCAGAGCGGCACGGTCGCGCTCGCGGTGACCGCCGGGCTGCCGGTCCTCGGCTTCGCGTCGGGGGCGCTCGCCGACCTCGCCGGTGGCCTGGTGCCGGAGGGCGACGTGGCCGCGCTGGCGCGACGGATCGCCGCGCTCGGCGACCTGCCCGCACCCGCGGTCGACGCCGGCGCGACCGTCCGCGACTGGCGGCGAGTGCTGGGATGAGAGTCCTCGTCGTCCACAACCGCTACGTCTCCTCCGTTCCGAGCGGCGAGAACGCCGTCGTCGACGACGAGGTCGCGTCCCTCCGCGCCGCAGGCGTCGACGTCGTCACGCACATCCGGTCGAGCGACGAGATCGCGACCTTCGGCGTTGCGGCGAGGGCAGCGCTCGCGACGCGTCCCGGCTACTCGCGGGCGGACGCGCGCGCGGTCGAGCGGCTGCTGCCCGGCACCGACGTGCTGCACCTGCACAACCCGTACCCGCTGATCTCGCCGTACGTCCTCCGCGTCGCGCGACGGCACGGCGTCGCAGTCGTCCAGACCGTGCACAACTACCGCCACGGCTGCGTCGCCGGATCGCACTACCGCGACCACCACGCCTGCGAGGACTGCCTCGGCACGGTCACCCGCTGGCCCGGCGTTGTCCACGGCTGCTACCGCGGCTCGCACGCGCAGAGCCTGGTGCTGACGACCGCGGAGGTGCTGCACCGCGGCACTTGGCGGGGCGTCGACCGTTACCTCGCACTGACGGCGTTCGCGAAGCGGAAGCTCGTCCAGGCGGGTCTGCCCGCGGACCGCGTCGTCGTCCGGCCGACGAGCGCGCCCGACCCGGGCGAGCCGTCGCCGCCCGGCACCGGGCTGCTGTTCGTCGGGCGGCTCGACGAGGAGAAGGGCGTGCCGCTGCTCCTCGACGCGTGGCGCCGGGTACCGGACGTGCCGCTCACCGTCATCGGCGCGGGCGCGCACGTCCCGGGCGAGGGCGTTCGCTACTTGGGCTCGCAGCCGCTCGACGTCGTCGCCGCGGAGATGGAACGGTGTGCCGCCGTCGTCGTTCCTTCGGTTGTGTACGAGGGTTTTCCGCGGGTCGTGGCCGAGGCGTTCGCGCGCGGCCGCCCGGTCGTCGCGACCGACGTCGGGCCGTTGCCGGACCTCGTCACGCCCGACGTCGGGTGGCTGTGCGAGCCCCACCCCGAGTCGCTCGCGACGACGATGGCGTCGGTCGTCGCGGACTCCGAGCGTGGCGCCGCCGCCCGCGCGCGCTATCTCGCCGAGCTGACACCGGAGCAGACGCTCGCGCAACTGCTCGACGTCTACGCCGCGGTCGCCGGTATAGCGTGATCTTGTGGGCGTCGAGGACTGCCGGATCATCGAGCTGCCGAAGATCGCAGACCCACGCGGGAACCTCACGTTCGTCGAGCAGCAGCGGCACGTGCCGTTCGACATCAGCCGGGTCTACTACCTCTACGACGTGCCCGGCGGCGAGTCCCGCGCGGGGCACGCGCACAAGACCAACCACGCGTTCATCATCAGCGCGTCGGGTTCGTTCGAGGTCATCGTCCGCGACGGCTGGCAGGAGCAGCGGTTCTTCCTCAGCCGCTCGTACTACGGCCTCTACCTGCCACCGATGATCTGGCGCGAGCTCGACAACTTCTCGTCCGGGTCGGTGTCGCTCGTCCTCGCCTCGCACCCGTACGACGAGGCCGACTACTACCGCGACTACCGCGAGTACCTGCAGGCCGTGAGCGCGCCGGGATGATCCGGTTACTCGACGTCGGCGCGATCCACGCGTCCATCGCGGACGAGC
>CBQZLL010000003.1:0-30176 GCA_967749945.1 uncultured Frankiaceae bacterium | reverse complement strand
GGCGCAGATCGCCAAGGTCGGCCCGATCCGTACGCAGTCCGAGGCCGTCATGGCACTACTCCGTGGCGACGAGGCGGCGGTACACCTCGTCACGCTGCTCGAGGAGATGCCGGTCCAGGAGACCGTCGACGGCGTCGGCCACCTTGTCGCCGCGGGCCTGCCCGTCGGCGCGATCGTCGTGAACAAGGTCCGCGAGGAGCACCTCGCCAAGACCGACCTGACCAAGGCCGCGAACGGCAAGCTCGACGTCGACGCGATCGGTGCCGCACTCGCCGAGGTCGGTGTCAACGAGCCCGGGCTCGCGAAGGTGCTCGCCGAGGAGGCCGCCGAGCACGCGCGGCGGGTCGCGTTGCAACGCGGCGAGCGCAAGGACCTCGCGGCCCTCGGCCTGCCGATGGTGGACCTGCCGTTGCTCCCCGAACGCGTCGACCTCGGCACCGTCGCGCGACTCGCCGACCGGATGGTGGTCTAGGGCGTGTTTCCTAATCCCTTGGCCTGCTGGACGCCGCTCGCGGCGGCCACGAATTAGGAGACGCGCCCGCGTGTTCGACCTCGACGAGATCCTCGACACCAAGCGGATCGTCGTGTGCTGCGGCTCCGGCGGCGTCGGCAAGACGACGACCGCGGCGGCCGTCGCGCTGCGCGCCGCCGAACGCGGTCGCAAGGTCGTCGTCGTGACGATCGATCCCGCGCGCCGGCTCGCCCAGTCGCTCGGCGTCACCGAGCTCGACAACCAGCCGCGCCTCGTCGAGCGCGCCTCGGGCGGCGAGCTGCACGCGATGATGCTCGACATGAAGAGGACGTTCGACGACATCGTCCTCGCGCACGCGGACCCGGTCCGCGCGAAGCAGATCCTGGAGAACCCGTTCTACCTCATGCTCTCGGCGAACCTCGCCGGGACGCAGGAGTACATGGCGATGGAGAAGCTCGGGCAGCTCCACGCGACCGGCGAGTGGGACCTCATCGTCGTCGACACGCCACCGACGCGGAACGCCCTCGACTTCCTCGACGCGCCGGAGCGGATGACGCGGTTCCTCGAAGGCCGCTTCCTCCGGATGATCCTCACGCCCGCGAAGGTCGGCGGGCGGTTCGGCGCGAAGCTCGTCAACGTCGGGCTCAGCACGTTCGCCGGCGTCCTCACCAAGATCACGGGAGCCGAGCTGCTCCGCGACCTGCGCGACTTCTTCGCGGCGTTCGAGACGATGTTCGGCGGTTTCCGCGACCGCGCGCAACAGACCTACCGGCTGCTGCAGGACCCCCACACCGCGTTCGTCGTCGTCGCGTCACCTGAACCCGCGGCACTGCGCGAGGCGGCGTACTTCGTCGAGCGCCTCTCCACCGAACGCATGCCGCTCGCCGGTGTCGTCGTCAACCGGGTGCACCGGGTCGCGCCGACGCACCTCGCGCGGGAGCGCGCGATCGCGACGGCGGAGATGCTCGAGGAACGGAAGATCAAGGGCCCGACGGTCGGGCTGCTACGACTGCACGCGGACCGGATGGCGCTGGCGGGTGCGGAGCGGCGGACGATCAGAGCGTTCGCCGCGGGGCGGGGGGACGTGCCCGTCGTCGAGGTGCCGGCGATGGCGACAGATGTCCATGACGTCGACGGCCTGCGCCGGGTCGGGGTCGAGATGGCAGGTGGTTCGGCCGCTTAGCTCGCCTTCGTGTACGACGTGCGCTCGAAGTCCTTGCGTGCGGTCTCGAGCAGGGTCGTCCACGACCTGACGTCGGGGCGGCGGCGCAGCAGGGCGCGACGCTCGCGTTCGGTCATCCCGCCCCAGACCCCGAACTCGACCCGGTTGTCGAGCGCGTCCGCGAGGCACTCGGTTCGTACTGGGCAGCCGAGACACACCTGCTTCGCGCGGTTCTGCGCCGCCCCCTGCACGAACAGGTCGTCGGGGTCTGTGCTCCGGCAGCTCGCCCGAGCCGTCCAGTCGCGTGCGGTCCAGTCCATGTCAGGTCCTTCGAGGCTGCGCTACGGCGGGTGCGTTTTCGTCTGATATCGACCGTACGGACACGGTCAGTTACCGCCCATCCCCTCACTGGGCGGTTTCCGATAGTCCGTTCGGACGGTGGCGTCACGGTGAGCCATCGTGCGTTCACCGCGCGGACACGCCGGAGGCCGGGTACCCTGAGCGATCAATCGCCGGTGCGCGCCCGCGCCCGCGCGCGGACCACCTGCAGGACCCGGTGACCTCTCTCGATCTCTCCGACCGCGGCAGTACGCTGCACCGCGGCATCCTCGTGCTCGTCGTCAGCGTCGTGTCCGGACTGCTGCTCGCCGGTCTCGCGTTCCCGCTCGTCGGGGGCTTTGGGATGCTCGCGCGGGCGGGCGCCGACTCGTTCGGCAAACTGCCGGCGGAGCTGCGCGAGGAGCCGCTGCCGCAACGGTCGAAGATCCTCGCAGCCGACGGCTCGACGCTCGCCGACATCTACTTCAACGAGAACCGCATCCTCGCGCGCATCGAGGACATCGCGCCGGAGATGCTCTACGCGATCGTCGCCATCGAGGACTCGCGGTTCTACGAGCACGGCGGCGTCGACGTACGCGGCCTGTTCCGCGCGTTCGTCCGCAACAGCCAGGCGGGCAGTGTGACCCAGGGCGGGTCGACGATCACCCAGCAGTACGTCAAGAACGTCCTCATCGAGAGTGCCGAGGACCGGGCCGGGCAGAACGCCGCGCGCGAGCGGTCCACCCAGCGCAAGATCCGCGAGGCCCGCTACGCCATCGCGCTGGAACGCCGGTACACGAAGAAGCAGATCCTCGAGAAGTACCTCAACATCGCGTACTTCGGCTCCGGCGTGTACGGCGTCGGCACTGCTGCGCAGTACTACTTCCACAAGCCCGCGAAGAAGCTCAATCTCGCCGAGTCCGCGTTGCTCGCCGGCATGGTGAAGAACCCGCGGCTCTACGACCCGATCGTCAACCCGAAGGCCGCGAAGGAGCGGCGGGACGTCGTGCTGCGGCGGATGGCCGAGGTCGGGTACGCCGACCCCGCGCGGGTCGCGGTCGCGTTGAAGAAGCCGTTGCCGAAGATCGTGCCGCAGAAGCTGTCGGGCTTCGAGGACAGCACGGTCGCGCCGGCCTTCCTCAACTACGTCCGCGAGTACTTCCTCACCGACGCGCGGTTCGGCGACACCCTCAACGAGCGCACTGCGCGGCTGTTCCAGGGCGGGCTCGTCATCCAGACCACGCTCGACCCGAAGCTGCAGCAGGTCGCGCAGGACACGTTGGCCAAGACTCTGCCGTTGCGGTCCGATCCGGCCGCGGCCGCGGTCGTCGTCCAGCCGGGTACCGGCGAGGTCCGCGCGATGGCGATGGTGAACCACGACCCGAAGACGGTGAAGGTCAACCTCGCGACCGGCGGCTCGACGGGGTACCAACCGGGGTCGACGTTCAAGATGTTCACGCTCGCGGCGGCGGTGGAGCAGGGGCTCCCGCTCAAGCTGCGCATCCACGCGCCCGCGCGGTACCGGGCCGACCCGAAGGTCTGCGACAACCCGAAGGACGGGTCGTTCGGCAACGCCGGCGACAGCGAGGCCGGCACCTTCGACCTGCCGACGGCGACCTGGCTCTCGGTCAACACGTACTTCGTCCAGCTCGAGCTGCGGGTCGGCGTGAAGAAGGTCGCCGCGATGGCCGAGCGCATGGGCGTTCACCTGAGGAGCCCGGTCACGTCGCGGTCGTGCGCGCTGACGCTCGGGGATCACGAAGTGACGCCGCTCGACATGGCCGCGGCGTACGCGACGCTCGCGGCGCAGGGCATGTACTGCCGCCCTACGCCGATCACCTCGGTCACCGCGCCCGGCGAGGACGCCCAGGTCGTCCTGCCCGACTGTCACCGCGTCCTCGAGGCCGACACCGCGAACACCGTGACGTCGGTTCTGCGCGGCGTCATCGACGGGCCGAGCCCGCACCGGACGGGGGCCGCGGCGACCCTCGGCCGGCCCGCGGCCGGAAAGACCGGCACGACGAACGGCCCGAGCGCCGCGTGGTTCGACGGGTACACGCCGGACTTCGCGGCGGCGGTGTGGGTCGGCTACCCGACCGCGCCGTTCGAGCACCCGCTGCGCAACATCCACGGCGTGCGCGTCGTGTACGGCGGCGGGTTCCCCGCGCGGATGTGGCGGCAGATCATGCTGGCTGCGCACCAGGGCGTCCCGAAGTCGGACTTCGTCCCGGCGCCCGCGTCGGCGATCCTCGGCGAGCAGATCGCGGTGCCGGACGTCCGCGGCCTCACGCCGGCCGCCGCGGGCAAGGTGCTTGACGGCGTAGGGCTGCAGTACGTCGTCGCGACCGTGCCGGTGCACGCCGGTCCGATCGCCGCCGGGCTCGTCGGCGCGCAGACGCCCGGCGCCGGATCGATGGTCTACAAGGGCACGCAGGTCGTGCTGTACCTGTCGGACGGAAAGGCACCGCCGCCGTCGCCCACGCCGACTCCCACCCCGACGCCGACCCCGTCGTTGCCCCCGAGCCCGTCGCTCTCGCCGACCCCGCCGCCGTCGTGCAACGGCAAGCCGGACAAGTGCGAGTCCTCGCCGCCGCAACCGACGCCGACCGGCGGGCCGTAGCGCAGCCGTCGCTGCCCGGCCGAACTGTCCGGCCGAACTGCCCGGGCGAACTGCCCGGCCGACGGCGGTTACTGGTGAGTAGCGGCTTGCGCCGAGCACGAACTGGTGAACGGCGGCGCCGCTACTCACCAGTAGCGCAGTCCGATCGAGCTCGGGCTCGGGTGGATAGGGGTGGCGTCAGCGCAACGCGCGCTTGACCGCCGCGGCGACCCGGCCGCCCTCGGCCCGGCCCGCGACCTTCGGCGTGAGGACCTTCATCACCGCGCCCATCTGCTTCGGCGACGTGGCGCCCGCCTCGGCGACAGCCTCGACGACGAGCGCATCGAGGTCGGCGTCGGAGAGCTGCGCGGGCAGGTACTCCTCGATGACCGCACCCTCCGCGACCTCGCGGTCGGCGAGCTCCTGACGCCCGGCGCCGACGTACGCCTCGGCGGCCTCGCGCCGCTTCTTGCCTTCGCGGGCGAGCACCTTGAGCACCTCGTCGTCAGCGAGATCGCGCGCCTCGCCGCCGGAGACCTCCTCGTTCTTCACCGCGGTCAGCACCATCCGCAGCGTCGCCGTCCGCAGCTCGTCGCGCGCCTTCATCGCGGTCGTGAGGTCGGCCTGGAGACGGTCCTTGAGGTCGCTCATGGGCGTCATCCAACCAGACGCGGTGACGTACGGGATCATGGCCGTCGTGCCCCTCGCCGTTCTCGTGCTCGTCGCGCTCGCCGGGCTCGGGTACGCGGGACTCGTCGAGCGCAACGCGTTCGTCCTCCGCCGCTACGACGTCCCCGTACTCCCGCCGGGGTCGGCGCCGGTGCGCGTCCTCCACGTCAGCGACGTGCACATGCTCGCGCGGCAACGCCGCAAGCGGGCGTTCCTCTCGTCGCTCGCCGCCGAGCGGCCCGACCTTGTCGCGACGACGGGCGACAACCTCGCCGGGCCCGACGGCGTCGCCGCGATGCTCGACGCGATGGCGCCGTTGCGCGGGGTGCCCGGTGCGTTCGTCCTCGGCTCCAACGACTACTTCGCGCCGCGACCGAAGAACCCGTTCGGCTACTTCCGGCCGAAGCGCAAGCGAGTCGTCGGCCGGCCGCTGCCGTGGCGCGACCTCGTCGACGGCTTCGAGGACCTCGGCTGGACCGACCTGACGAATGCCCGCCGCGTTCTTCCGGTCGGGGGCCGCGACGTCGAGGTCGCCGGCGTGGACGATCCGCACCTCAAGCGCGACCGGCTCGCCGTCGCCGACCCGCCGGTCCGCGCGGACGTGCCGTTGCACGTCGCCCTCGTCCACGCGCCCGAGCCGCGCGCGCTCGACCGATTCGAGCGCAGCGGCTTCGACCTCGTCCTGTGCGGCCACACCCACGGCGGGCAGCTCAGGCTGCCGGGGGTCGGCGCGATCGTGACGAACTGCGGCATCGACCGGGCCCGGGCGCGCGGCCTGTCACGGTGGGGGGGCGCTTGGCTGCACGTGTCGGCGGGACTCGGGACGTCGCCGTACGCGCCGGTCCGTTTCGCCTGCCGGCCGGAGGCCAGCCTGATCACTGTGACGGCCCGCTCGGGCACCGGCTAGACTCACGCCTCGCTGCTTCGGGATGTAGCGCAGCTTGGTTAGCGCGCCACGTTCGGGACGTGGAGGCCGGGAGTTCAAATCTCCCCATCCCGACTACTGACGAGGGCCGCCCCGATCTGGGGCGGCCCTCGACATGACCCGAGGGAGCCCCTACGTGATCCCCGACCTCGACGCCCCGTCGTGGGCCGGCCTGCTCGACGCCGGCGGCGTCCTCGCCGTGCTCCTCGTCTGGCTCGCCCTTGGCGACGCGACCACGCGCGTGCGCGCGGCCGCCGGGGTCAGCGGCGGCGTGCTGCTCGTGCTCGCCGCCGGCCGCGCGGTGGAGCGGGTGTCCGTCGTCGGGTTCTCGGCCGCGGTGCCGGGTGGGCTCACGGGCAGCAACCGTTCCTGGCTCGAGGTCGGGCTCGGGCTCGCCGGGCTCGCCGCCGGTGCGGTCGCCGCGACGCTGCACGCGCACCATGTGGCCCTGGTCGACGACGACCCGGCCGCGCCCGCCGACCTCCCGCCGCTGCCCGCCTCCGTGTGGTCGAGGACCGAGGTGATCGGCGACGCGCCCGAGCACGACGGCGAGGTCGAGCCGGCGCCGCTGCCGCGGCCGGCACAGCGCGGCGTCGCCGTCCCGCTGCTCGCCGTCGCGGCCGGGATCGGCTTGCCGGTGTTCTCGACCCTCTCGTCGATCGAGCGGTCGTTTCCGATCGGGTTCGGCGGGTCGAGCCTGCACTGGTACGCGATCGCGCGGCACGTACTCGCCGGCGTACTCGCCGGCCTGGCGGTGCTCGGGGCCGCTGTCGCGCTCGACGTCTGGGAACGCCGCCTCGGCGTCGTCGCCTTCGTCCTCGCTGCGGTCGGCATCGGCGCCAACACCGGGTGGCCGCGAACGTTCCTCAACGAGTACTGGACGTTCGCCGCGATCGGGCTGGCGGCCGGGCTGCTCGCGCCGGCCACTCTCGCCGCCGTCCGCCGCGCCACCGGTGTCGACCGGCGCGCGGTGCTGGCCGGCGTGGCCGCGGCGTTCCTGCTCCTCGGCGTGTCGGCGTACGTCGGCGGCCGGGCGTTCGTCGAGCAGCGGGAGTCTCAGGTCGACTTCTAGCGCGACCGCCCCACCCCTCGCCGTAAGGTGCGGACCATGACGAACCTCCTCGGACCGGTCGAGCCGTGGCTCGGACTCGTCGACGCGTTCGGCGTCGGCCTCGTGCTCCTCGTCTGGTACGCCGTCCGCGGCGCCGGCGACCGGACGCGCGCCATCACGACCGCGGCCGGCGGGCTGCTCCTCGTCCTGGCCGTCGGGACCGGCGTGGCTCGGGCGACCGGGCTCGCGACGTCCATCGCGGCCGTCGGGTTCGAGGTCGAGGGCGGGCGGCGGGTCTTCGACATCCTGCTGGCGCTCGCCGGTGTCGGCATCGGCGTCGCCGCGGTGCTGTGGGCGCATGCCCGCGCGGAGGCCGTACCGACCGCGGACGATGAGGAGTCGGTCGGCGAGGGCGGGATCGTGGCCCGCCCGCGGGGCTGGGCGGCGCGGCCAGGGGTCGACGTCGCGGCGGTGGTGCTGGCGCTCGCCCTGCCGGTGACCGGCGTGATCTCGATCCTCGGGTCGTACAACCTTGGGAGCCGTGGCAACGTGACCGCGATGGTCGCCATCTACCACCTGCTCGCCGGCGCGGTCGTCGGCGGCGTGCTGCTCGGCGGCATCCGGCCCGACGAGGAGGCGGATCCACGCGTCGTCCTCGGCGCGTTCGTCCTCGTCGCCGCGGGTTCGGCGGCGACTGTCGCGTGGGTGGTGACGTTCTCGAACGAGTTCTGGACCGCGTTCGGCACCGGGCTCGTCGCGGGCCTGCTCATCGCGGCGGCGCCGCGGCTGATCGCCCGCGCGATCCCCGTCGACCGGAGCGTGCTCGCGGCGGGCGCGTGCGCCGCGCTCGCGCTCGTCGTCCTGCGCGGCGTTGCGTCGGGCCGCGTGTCGCACGAGCAGACCGCGCGGTTCCGCCGCGCGCCGATCGACATCGGCAACCTCGTACCGACGCCGGTCTTCCCGTCGCTGCCGTCGCTCCCGTCGCTCCCGTCGTTCCCGTCGTTCCCCGAGCCGTCGTTCCCGTCGTTCCCGGCGCCTTAGCGCTCGGACAGCTCCGACGCGACGAGCTCGGCGATCTGCGCGGTGTTGAGCGCCGCGCCCTTGCGCAGATTGTCGCCGCAGACGAACAGGTCCAGTGACCGCGGGTCGTCGAGCGAGCGGCGTACTCGCCCGACGTACGTCGGGTCGGTCCCGACCACGGCAGCAGGAGTCGGGAAGACCATCGCGCCCGGGTCGTCGACGAGCTCCACGCCGGGCGCCGCAGCGAGGATGCGGTGCGCATCCGCGACGCTGACGTCGCGGCCGAACGTTGCGTGCACCGCGAGCGAGTGCGTCGTGACGACCGGCACGCGCACGCAGGTCACCGCGACGCGCAGGTCGGGCAGCCCGAGGATCTTCCGTGACTCGTCGCGGACCTTGAGCTCCTCGCTCGACCAGCCGTCGTCCTTGAGCGAGCCGGCCCAGGGGATGACGTTGAGCGCGAGCGCGGTCGGGAACGGCCCCGGGTCGCCGGCCACCCGCGCGACGTCGCCCGCGGTCGAACCGAGCGAGCGGTCGCCCGCGACCTTCTCGAGCTGGTCGTGCAACGTGTCGATGCCGGCCTGTCCCGCGCCGGACGCGGCCTGGTACGACGCGACGACGAGCTCTTCGAGCCCCAGCTCCCGGTGCAGCGCGCCCAGCGCGACGATCATCGACAGCGTCGTGCAGTTGGGGTTGCTGACGATGCCCTTCGGCCGGTTCCGCGCCGCCGCCGGGTTGACCTCGGGCACGACGAGCGGGACGTCGGGGTCCATCCGGTAGGCGCCGCTGTTGTCGACGGCCACGGCGCCGTACGAGACCGCGACCGGGCACCACTCGTCCGACACCTCGTCCGGCACGTCGAACATCGCGATGTCGACGCCCTCGAACACGTCGTCCATGAGCTCGCGGACCACGACGTCCTCACCGCGTACGCGCAACGTTCGCCCTGCCGAGCGAGCCGACGCGACCAGGCGGATCTCGCCGTAGACGTCGGGGCGGGTCGAGAGCAGGTCGAGCATGACGGTGCCGACCGCACCGGTCGCGCCGACGACGGCGAGGGTGGGGCGGTTCACGACGGGCTCCCCGCGAGTCCGCCGACCGCCGCGACGCTGCCCGGGTCGCCGAGTTCGAACGCGTCGTGCAACGCCCGCACCGCGGCCGGCACGTCGGTGTCGCGACAGACGACCGAGATGCGGATCTCCGACGTCGAGATGATCTCGACGTTGACGCCTGCGTCGGCGAGCGCGCCGAAGAACGTCGCCGAGACACCGGGGTGCGACTTCATCCCCGCGCCCACGAGCGAGACCTTGCCGACATGGTCGTCGGAGAGGAGCGAGTCGAAGCCGACCGATGGCTGGACGCGGGTCAACGAGTTCATCGCGGCGATGAGGTCGGTCTTCGGCAGGGTGAACGAGATGTCGGTTCGACCCGTCGCGGCCGCGCTGATGTTCTGCACGATCATGTCGATGTTGACCTCGGCGTCGGCCAGCGCGCGGAAGATCGCCGCCGCCTCGCCGGGCTTGTCGGGCACGCCGACGACGGTGACCTTCGCCTCGCTCCGGTCGTGCGCGACGCCGGAGATGATCGCCTGTTCCATCTGCCCACCTTCGACGACCCACGTCCCCGGTCGTTGCGTGAACGACGACCTGACGTGGATGGGGATGTTCTGCCGCCGGCCGTACTCGACGCAGCGCAGCATGAGCACGCCGGCGCCGCAGGCCGCCATCTCGAGCATGTCCTCGTACGAGATGCGTTCGAGCTTGCGCGCGTGCGGCACGATCCGCGGGTCGGCCGTATAGACGCCCTCGACGTCGGTGTAGATCTCGCAGACGTCCGCCCCGAGCGCGGCGGCGAGCGCGACCGCGGTCGTGTCGGATCCACCGCGGCCGAGGGTCGTGACGTCCTTCGAGTCCTCGCTGACACCCTGGAACCCGGCCACGATGACGATGTGGCCCTCTTCGAGGGCGGTCTGGATCCGGCCGGGCGTGACGTCGATGATGCGCGCCTTGCCGTGCACCGACGTCGTGATGATCCCGGCCTGCGACCCGGTGAACGACTTCGCGTCGTGCCCGAGGTTGGCGATCGCCATGGCGAGCAGCGCCATCGAGATGCGCTCGCCGCTGGTGAGCAGCATGTCCATCTCGCGACCCGCGGGGAGCGGGGAGACCTGCCGGGCGAGGGCGAGGAGGTCGTCGGTGGTGTCGCCCATCGCGGACACGACGACGACGACGTCGTCGCCCGCGCGCTTCGCCGTGACGATGCGTTCGGCGACGCGCTTGATGCGTTCGGCGTCGGCGACGGACGAGCCGCCGTACTTCTGGACGATCAGTGCCACCCGGGCGAGTCTAGTAGCGGCGACCGTGACACGATTCGAGGATGCGCCCGGTCCGCCTCCTGCTCGTCCTGCTGCTGTTCGCGACCGCGTGCACGGACGCCAAGGAGAAGGACCCGAACGCCGCCCTCAATGCCGCCCGCGCCCGCCTCGCCGTGCTCGCCCAGGCGACGGCGAACGGCGCGTACGACGCGACGTACCGGTTCACGCAGGCCGACAGCAACGCGTCCGGCAGCATCCGGATCCGGCAGAACCCGCCCCAGTACCGCATCGACATCACGACGAAGGACGCTGCGAGCTTCTACTCGCTGACGACTGGCACGGTGTCCTGCTCGGCCAAGGGCAAGAAGAAGACGTGCTTCCTCGTGGCGCGACCCGGCGAGGACGTGCCGCCGCTGTTCGACCCGGGCGTGCAACGGCTGTTCCGCGATGCGGTCGAGGAGCTCTCCGCGCACCCGACCGACTACGTCGTGACCCGCGTCCTGCCGTCCGCGTCGCCGCCGGCCACCGCCTCACCGAGCGGCACGCCGTTGCCGGTCGGGGAGTGCTACCTGGTCAACCGGGTCGCGGCCTCGCCGACGCCCGGCGCGGGTCCGGGTTTCGAGAACGGCACGTACTGCTTCGCCGAGCAGGGCGTCGCGACCGAGATCGACGTCCTGTCGGGTTCGCTCACGCTGACGAGCATCGGCGCGCCGCCGGGCGACTCGGCGTTCAAGCCCATCGCCAAGGTGCAGCAGCTGCCCGACCTCTCGCCGACCCCGACGCCCAAGAAGTAACGCGGGTCAGACGTCGAGCAGGCGCCGGCCCTCGAACGCTCTGCCCAGCGTCACCTCGTCCGCGTACTCCAGATCGCCACCCACCGGCAGGCCGCTCGCGAGCCGCGTGACGCGGAGGCCCATCGGCTTCACCAGCCGCGCGAGGTACGTCGCCGTCGCCTCGCCTTCGAGGTTCGGGTCGGTCGCGAGGATGAGCTCGGTGACGTCGCCGTCGGCGAGACGCGTCATCAGCTCACGGATCCGCAGGTCGTCGGGACCGACGCCCTCGATCGGGCTGATCGCGCCGCCGAGCACGTGGTAGCGCCCCTTGAACTCGCGCGTCTTCTCGATCGCGACGACGTCCTTCGGCTCCTCGACGACGCAGATCACCGTGAGGTCGCGGCGCGGGTCGCGGCAGATGCGGCACTCCTCGGCCTCGGCGACGTTCCCGCAGATCCGGCAGAACGTGACCTTGTCCTTGACCTCGGACAGCGCGTGGACGAGACGCTTGACGTCGGCCGGGTCGGCGGCGAGCAGGTGGAACGCGATCCGTTGCGCGCCCTTCGGTCCCACCCCGGGGAGCCGGCCGAGCTCGTCGATGAGGTCCTGGACCGGGCCTTCGTACATGGTCGCTAGCCGAGCCCCGGCATGCCCATGCCACCCAGGCCGCCGGCCAGCGGACCCATCTTCTCCTGCGTCAGCTCCTGCGCCGTGCGGCTCGCGTCGCGGATCGCCGCGACGACGAGGTCGGTCAGGGTCTCGACGTCCTCGGGGTCGACCACGCTGGGGTCGATCGCCAGTGACACGAGGTCGCCCGCGCCGGTCACGGTCGCCTTGACCATGCCGCCGCCCGCGCTGCCCTCGACCTCCGTCGAGGCGAGCTCCTCCTGCGCGGCCATGAGCTGCTGCTGCATCTTCTGCGCCTGCTTCATGAGCTGCTGCATGTTCGGCGGGCCGCCGGGTCGCATCGGGATCTCCTGTCGGTGTCGTTCTCCCGAGCCTAGCCGGGCTCGGGGCCGCTGATGACCTGCGCGCCAAGGCCGCTGCGCAACAACGCCATGGCCTGGTCCTCGCCCGACGCGGGCGCCGGGGGGTCGTCGTTCGCGTCGGGCTCGTCACCCGGCCGGAACTCCTCGTGCCGCGCCGGGGTACCGCCGCCGCTCTCGCGGACGCGGGCGGTGACGCGCCAGTCGACGCCGAGCACCTCGGTGAGCGCCTCGCGAAGCACCCGGTCGTGGACGCCGTCGGAGAACGTCTTCGCGTGGAACCCGTGCTCGAACTCCAGAACCAGCTCGCCACCGTCGACGGCGACGACGTTCGCGTCGAGCAGCACCGCGCGGGCCGTCGCCTTGCGCCGCTTCACCGCGTCGAGGACCTGGTCCCAGAGGCGGCGTACGGCCGCGGCGTCGATCTCGCCAGCCGCCGGCGCTACGGGTGCGACAGGCTCCTCGGCGACGGGCGCGGGCTCCGGCTCGACGGGCACGGGTGGCTCGACGGCGGCGGCGGGCGGCTCTGGTTCCGGCGCGGGCGCGGTGGCCTCGGCGGGCGCGCCCGCGATGGCGAGGCGGCGTTCCAGCCGGTCGAGGCGGGCCAGCGCTCCCGCCTCGTCGGCCGCCGCGCCGGGCAGCAGGATGCGCGCGCAGATGAGCTCGAGGACGAGCTTCGGGCTGGTCGTGCCGCGCATCTCGGTGAGCCCGGCGTAGACGAGGTCGGCCGCGCGCGAGAGCTCGGCCGGGCCGAAGCGCGTCGCCTGCTGCTGCAGTCGCGGCACGCCGTCGGGTGGTACGTCGAGGAGCTCCCGCTCGGCGGCGTCGGGCGCGCGTTGCAGCACGATGAGGTCGCGCAGCCGGTCGAGCAGGTCGCTCGCGAACCGCCGCGGATCGTGGCCCGCCTCGACGACGCGGTTGACGGTCTCGAACACCGCCGCGCCGTCCCGCGCCGCGAATGCGTCAACCACCTCGTCGAGCAACGCCGCGTCGGTGACGCCGAGCAGCGCGGCCGCGACGGCGTACGTCACGCCGTCGGGCCCCGCGCCGGCGATGAGCTGGTCGAGCACCGACAGCGCGTCGCGTACGGAGCCGCCGCCCGCGCGGACGACCAGCGGCACCGCGCGCGGGTCGATCGCGATGCCCTCGGCCGCGGAGATCGCCGACAGGTGCGCGCTCATCGCGCGGGCCGGCACGAGCCGGAACGGGTAGTGGTGCGTCCGCGACTTGATGGTGCCGATGACCTGCTGCGGCTCGGTCGTCGCGAACACGAACTTGAGGAAGTCCGGCGGCTCCTCGACGACCTTGAGCAACGCGTTGAACCCGGCGGACGAGACCATGTGCGCCTCGTCTACGATGTAGATCTTGTAGCGGGCGGACACCGGCGAGAAGAACGCGCGCTCGCGCAGGTCGCGCGCGTCGTCGACGCCGCCGTGACTCGCCGCGTCGATCTCGACGACGTCGAGGGACGTACCGGCGGTGATCGCGACGCACTGGGCGCACGTACCGCAGGGCTCGGGGGTGGGGCCGTTCTCGCAGTTGAGCGACCGCGCGAGGATCCGCGCGCTCGACGTCTTGCCGCAGCCGCGCGGGCCGGAGAACAGGTACGCGTGGTGTACGCGCCCGCTCACCAGCGCCTGCCGCAGCGCGTCGGTGACGTGTTCCTGGCCGACGACGTCGGCGAACGTCGCGGGCCGGTACCGCCGGTACAGAGCGAGAGTCAACGGTTCCCCGGGGTGTGACGGGCGGTGGAGACCCCCCGCGCACCCGCCAGAGCCCGCTTACCCTTGCTGCCTTCCGGCCCTGGGGGAGTTCACGAGATGGACGCCGCGCGGGGGGCTGCACCGAGTCTAGAGCCTGGCTCCGACAGCGCTGACCCCCGGCCCGCCGCGTGCTGGCCCCCGCACAGCGCGCGACCGGCCGCGGCTACCGGTGCTGCTCGCTCCGCCGATCCCCGGGTGTGTTGACCCAGGCGTTGTACGCCATCTGCGCCGTGCCCGGGCGCGGCGTCGCCAGGCGACGAACGGCTGACCACGCGGCGCGTGCTGTCCGCGCGGTCAGTCCGTTAGCCGGCCCGGACGGCCAACCCGGCAGGTGCGCCTCTTCTCCCCACACGCTGTGTACTGTCCCGGCCACGCGCCGCGACGTCTGTCAGCCAGCCGACAGTTCGAGGCCCGGCTATCCTTCCCGGCGGAGGATTCGCCTAGTTGGCCTAGGGCGCACGCTTGGAAGGCGTGTTGGGGGCAACCCCTCGCGAGTTCGAATCTCGCATCCTCCGCTGCTGACCGAGGGGGTAGGTTTCGCGCCATGCGTCCCTCTTTGCGCGTGCTCACCGTCCTCCCGCTGCTGGTGCCGCTCGGTGTACGGCCGGCCGCAGCGAGCGGCTGTGTCGCCTCGACCGCGCCGCCGACCGCTCAGCACTCGTTCGGCGCCAACGCGTTCGGCGAGTACACCTGCGACGGCCCGCGGCCCGAGCTGTCGGTACGGGTCTGCATCGAGGCGCTCGACACGACGGGCTGGGAGCCAGTCGCGTGCGACACGGCCGACGCGACGGGGGTCGCGCAGGTGCGGGCCGAGACGTACGGCTGCTGGTACGGCTTGTGGCTGATCCGCGCGGTGGCCGTGGGGACCGCGAGCACCGGCGAGCATGGCTGGTCGGCGAGCACGCCGGTGCCGTACTACTGCACCCCGCTGGCCGTCCGGGCCGGCGGTTAGGGCGACGGCGGCGCGAGCGGCGCCAGCGTCGCGAAGACGGTGGCTCCGTCGGACGACCGCGCGAAGCACGCCTGGATCTCGGCCTGGGTCGGCTTGCCCCCGTTGGCGGTCAAGCGCTGGAAGCACTCCCTGCTCGGGTTCGGCGCGCTGCCGTACTGCACGGTGCCCCGGTCGAGCTCCTGCTCGGTGACGACCTGGCTCGCCGGCGGCGCCGTGATCGACACGGCGTCGCCGTAGCCGAACAGCTCCACCGTGACGTGGATGCGCAGGCCGGGTTCTGTGTCGTCCATCACCACGTCCGCCGCGATCCGGCGCGGCAGCCCGTCCGCGTCGAGCGCGAATGTCACGTCGCCCGAGACGTCGCCGGTGTACTTCTCCGGGAATGTCACGTGGTACTCGGCGGCCTCGACACCGCGCACGGTCGTCGGCCCGACGTACCGCACGTTCTCCGCAACCGCCTCGGCCAACCGCAGCATCTGCCGTAGCTTCACCAGGTCGAACGTCGAGTCGCCGTCGCTGCGGATCCACGACTTGCCCGCGGGTGCGTCGTCGTCCGGACCGAGGGCCCGGTAGCCGACGCCGTCGACGACCCGGAAGTGCTGCGGGGCGATTTCGTCGATCGCGGCCAAGGCGAGGAACCCGATCGTGCCGTCGGCTTGCAGGTCGCCGTCCCGCGTCGCGACGCCGGTCAGGTGACCGGTCACCTTCTGCAGATCGCCGGGCGCGAGGCTCGGCAGTGTCCCGACGGGATGGTCGGTGACGTCGAACCGGACGGACTTCTGCGCGAGGAACGCGTCGGTCATGACGCGCAGCGGGTCGCTCACCGGGCGCAGCGTGCGCGACTTGCCCGGCGCCGCGACCGCTGCCGCGATGCCGACCACGAGGAGCACGCCGGCGACCGCGCCGACCGACTGGGTCCAGATCCGGGTGCGCTGGCGGCCGGCGACGTGGCGGATGGCGTCGACGCGGTCGGGCGCGTCGGGGAGCGGCGGCACGGCCTCGTGCAGCAGCGCGATGACGCGCTCGTCGTCGTACGCGCTCATGGCCGCGCCTCCTGCAGTGTCATGACGTCGGCGTACGGGTCGTCGAGGGCGGACCGGAGCTTCGCGAGCCCGCGCGCGCACTGGCTCTTGACCGTGCCGATCGAGCAGCCGAGAAGTCGTGCCACCTCGGCCTCGCCGAGGTCTTCGTAATGGCGGAGTACGACGACGGCGCGCTGGCGGGCGGGCAGTTCGAGCAACGCGCGACGCAAGCGGTCGCGGTCGTCGCTCGCGGTCGTGGCGTCGGGTCCGGCGTGCTCGGGCAGCGAGCCGCTCGGCAGTTCGGCCTTCCACGCGCGCCGCCACCACGTGGTCTGCGTGTTGACCATGACGCGGCGTACGTACGCGTCGAGGTTGTCGTGGTCGCGGAGCCTGCCCCACGCCCGGTACACCTTGGCCAGCGACGTCTGGAGCAGGTCCTCGGCATGGCCCCAGTCGCCGGTCAGCAGATACGCGGTGCGGAGGTAAGACGGCGAACGGCCGATCACGAAGTCGCGGAACGCGTCGTCGTCACGCATCGGGCCCCCTTTCGCCGCGTCACACCCACCGGCGGTTCGGAAAGGTTGCCGGGGTTCGTCAGGGATTTCGCCGGAAGGTGCCGATTCCCTGGTACGTGGCAGGGTGGGCGTGGCGCGGCGGCGAACCGTTCGGGTATGCGCCGTACCCCGCTGCTTCTCGCGGCCGCCGTCCTCACGCTGCCGTTGCTCGCCCTTCCGGCCGGCGCGAAGCCGCACGCGAAGGGCTGCTCCGCGACCGTCCATGGCATCGACCTCCAGCGCGCGACGGTGCTCGACATGCAGCAGGCGATGGCCAAGCACCGGCTGACCAGCGTCGACCTGGTCAAGACCTACCTCGCGCGGATCGCGTTGTACGACCACGGCCCGGGCGAGCTGAACAGCGTTCGCGCGCTCAACCCGGATGCCGTCAAGGATGCCGCGGCGCTCGACAAGGAGCGCCGTCGCGGTCACGTCCGCGGCCCGTTGCACGGCATCCCCGTGCTGCTCAAGGACAACGTCGGCACCAACGACATCGCGACGACCGCGGGCTCGATCGCGCTGGCGGGCAGCGTGCCGAAGCACGACGCGACGATCACCGCGAAGCTCCGCGCCGCGGGCGCGGTCATCCTCGGCAAGACGAACCTCTCCGAGTTCGCCAACTGGGTCGACCTCTCGATGCCGAACGGCTACAGCTCACTCGGTGGTCAGGTCGTCAACGCGTACACCGAAGGCGACCCGAGCGGGTCGTCGTCCGGGTCGGGCGTCGCGGCGTCGATGGCGTTCGCGGCGGTGACCATCGGCACCGAGACGTCGGGCAGCATCTTGTCGCCGAGCGACGCGAACAGTGACGTCGGCCTGAAGCCGAGCCTCGGCCTCGCGAGCCGCTACGGCATCATCCCGCTCGCACCGAGCTTCGACGTGCCGGGTCCGATCGTCCGCAACGTCACCGACGCGGCCGCGGTGCTGACCGCAATCGCAGGCAAGGACGCCAAGGACTCCGCGACCGTCAGCGGGAAGGTCCCGTCAGGCGGGTACCTCGGCGCGCTGAAGGCGGGCGCGCTCAAGGGTGTCCGGCTCGGGGTGCCGAGTGCGGACAACCGGCCGTCGGGGGCGCGCGGCGCGTTGTTCGACCGCGCCATCGCGGACCTCGAGAAGGCCGGCGCGACGATCGTCGAGACCGACCTCATCGGCAACACGGGGCTCGGCTCGCTGACCGAGCTCGGCCTGATCCCGAACGAGTTCAAGTGGAGCCTCAACGAGTACATCGCGTCCGAGGCGCGGCCGAAGACCGGGGTCAAGACGCTGAGCGACATCGTCGCGTACAACGACAAGCACAAGGACAAGGTCAAGTACGGGCAGAAACTGCTCCAGGCCTCCGACGCGACGCCGGGCAACGGCGCCATCGCAGGACCGACCGCCCTGCCGGTGCGGACCCAGGCGCAGGAAGCGATCGACTCCGCGCTGACGAAGGACGACCTCGACGCGCTCGTCGAGCTCGGCGCGAGCAACGCCAACGTCGGCGCGGCCGCGGGCTACCCGACCGTCATCGTCCCGGCCGGCTACGTCGGCGACACCGTGCCGAACGGTCTCGCGTTCACGGCCACCGGCTTCAGCGAGGCGAAGCTGCTCGGCTACGCGTTCGCGTACGAGCAGCTGTCGCGCCGCCGCATCCCGCCGACGACGCTCAACCCCGACCTGATCCCGAAGAGCTGCCGCTGACGCTCGGGCGTGGGCGCTACTGGTGAGTAGCGACGTCGCCGTTCACCGGTTCGTGCTCAGCCGTTGCCGCTACTCACCAGTAGCGAACGGACGGAGTCGGCCCTGCCGCCGGGCCGTCGGCGTGGTCACGGTTCGTAGCGGATCGCTCGTTTCGCAAGCTCTGCCAGGCCCTAGCCGCCCGCGACCTCCGCGGCGATCCTGACCTCCAGGTCCACGTCGACCGACGCGTCGTCGAGGTCGACGAGGCTGGGCGGTGCGAGCGCGAGCGCAGCGGCCGCCGCGTCGTCCCACGACATCCCGCGTCCTGCCTGCCACTCCGCATCGGCGCGCGACCCGAGGGCGGCGCGGACCGCGGCGGCGTGCGCGTCGCGGGTCGGTTCGAGGTACGGCGCGGGCGGCGCGCCGAGCTGCTCGCGCAACGCCTCCGCCGCCCCGAGCAGTCGCGCGGCGAGTGCCGCGTCGCCCGTCGCCAGTACCGCGATCGCGACGTGCTCCAGCGAGTCGGTGAGGTCCCACCGGCTGCCGAGCCGCCGGTAGCGCGCGAGTGCGCGGAGCATCGCGTCCCGAGCGAGCTCGTGGCTGCCGACGGCTTCCAGCGCGCCGCCGACGTTGGTCAGGATCCGTGCGACGCTGAGCATGTCGCCGACGTCGCGGAGCACGGTCAACGCTTCCGCATACATCGGAAGGCTGCCGCGGACGTCCCCGGCCGACTCCGTCGAGAGCGCCAGGTTGTTGAGCGACTGCGCCTCGCCGAGCCGGTCACCGATCGAGCGGAACCCGACGATGGAACGCCGGAAGTAGTCCTGCGCGGTGGGGTGGTCATTGGTCTCCCCGGCGACGATGCCGAGGTCCTTGAGGCAGCGCGCGCGGCGGCAGACGTCGCCGAGCTCCTCGTCGATCCGCAGCGCCTCGTCGAGCAACGTCCGCGCCGTGTCGAAGTCGAGCCGTGCTCGTGCGAGGTGGGCCGCGCTGCCGAGCGCGCGCGACCGCGCGACGGTCACCTGGCCGGTACTGCGGGCGAGCGCGAGGTCGAGCCAGCGCGCCCCCTCGGCGAGGTGGCCGTGCATCTCCCACATCGGCGCCGCGCCGGCCGCGAGCCGTAGCAGTGTCGCGTCGTCGTCGGTGGCGCTCAGGGCGGCGAGGACGTTGCGGCGCTCGGCTTCCTGCGCGTCGAGCCACTCCGCCTGCTCGCGTCCGTAGGGATCGCCGGTCTCGGTGAGCGCGACGAAGAACGCGGCATGCGCCGCTGCCGTGGCGACCTGTTCGCCGGACGCGGCGAGATGTTCGACGGCGTACTCGCGGACGACATCGAGCATCGCGAACCGCGGCTCGGTGCCGTACCCGTCGTTCCGCACGAGGCTCTTGCCGACGAGCGACGCGACGACGTCGAGCGGGTCGGTCGCGAGCGGCGGCTCGACCCGCGCGAGCGCTTCGGCGAGACCGAGCGTGAAGCCGCCCGCGCAGACCCCGAGCCGGCGGAACAGCATCTGCTCGTCCGCGCCCAACAGGTCGTGGTCCCAGTCGAGCGTCGCGCGCAGCGTCTGGTGGCGTTCGGGGAGGTCACGTCGTCCACCGGTGAGGACGGCGAGCCGGTTGGTGAGCCGGTCGCGCAGCGACGACGGCGAGAACACCCTGATCCGCGCCGCCGCGAGCTCGATCGCGAGCGGAACTCCGTCGAGCGCGCGGCACACGTCGACGAGCGCGCCGGCGTCGCGTTCGGCGGGCTCCCAGTTGGGCACAGTCGCGCGCGCGACGTCGAGGAACAGCCGTCCGGCACCGGTCGCCTCCAGTGCCGCGAGCGTCGCGCCCTCCGCGGGGACGTCGAGCGGCGCGAGCGGGTACTCGTGCTCGGCGCGCAGGTCGAGCACCGCGCGACTCGTGACGAGGGCGCGGACGTTGCGGCAGACGCGGAGCAACGACATCAGCGCGTCGGCGGCGGCGAGCACGCGCTCGCCACCGTCGAGGACGACGAGCAGGTCACGGTCGCCGATCGCCTCCGTGATGGTGCGCTCGATCCGGCGGTTCGGCTGCTCGCGGAGGCCGAGCGCGCGCAGCAGCGCGACCGCCGCGAGGCTCGGGTCGGCGACGTCGGAGAGCTCGGCCCACGCAACGGTCCCTCCGTCGGTGGCGACGCGTTCGGCTACTTCGAGGGCGACCCGGCTCTTGCCGATGCCGCCGGGACCGCTGACCGTGACGACCCGGACGCCCGACTCGGTGAGCAGGCCGCGGATGCGTTCGACGTCGTCGTCGCGGCCGACGAGCGGCGTCGGCGCGACGGGCAGCGGGCCCGGCGCGATGGACTGCGCGTCCGGGGCGACCGGTTCGCGACTGAGCTCGAACACCTCGCTCAGTAGCACCGCGAGGTCGTCCGCGACGAGGTCCTCCAGCTCCTCCGCCGTCGCGAACGGCCGGTACGAGACGCGATCGTCACCCTTGACGACGTCGAGCAGCGCCGCGAGATCGGGCTCGCGGTTCGGCGCAGGAGACTTGACGTAGATGAGCTTCGGGCGATCTCCGGAGAGCCGGTACTCGTCCTCGAGGCCCGACACGTCCTCGCCCGGTGCAACCCAGCCGTACCGCTCCCAGTAGACACCGACGAAGACGTGCGACTGGTCGAGGTACGCGCGGTACAGATCGCGCGGCGGATGCGGCCGCGCGCCCGCCTCGAACATCACCGGCGCGAGGCGCAGCCGGGTCACCGCGCGGCGTACCGCAGCGCGTTCCTCGGCGAGCTCGCCGAGGGTCGACGACACGAACACGCGCAGCCGCTGGTCCGGCGTCCTGATCACCGACCGCCGCGGCGCGCGTGGGACGGGCAGCGGCGGCGTGAGCGTCGTGTCGGACACGGGCCCAACGATAGGAACGTTCTCGCCCGCGTGTCACCGGATCGATTGCTCTCGCACGGGATTCGCGGCGTTCGCCCGGATCTGTTCCGCGAAGTGCGGGAAACCAGTGCGCCGCAACGGGTTCGTGACAGAGGATGCTCGCGTGACGGGCAGGATGTGGGGCCGGACGGGGTGTGTCGCGGCCGGTACCGCGTTGTCGGTGGGGTTGCTCGCGGCGCCGGCGTGGGCGCCGAAGTACATCTTCGGCGCCTCGGCGTTCGGTACGTGCACGATCGACGGGCAGGCCGACTCGCATTTCCAGGGCAGCCTCACCGTGCTGACGTTCGCCGCGGTCGACGGTCAGCTTGGCGTGACGGGCACTGTCGTCGGGACGTGCGCGGACGCGTCGGCCAACCCGGTCGCCACCGTGGACCAGGGACCGTACGACTTCTCCGTCGAGTCGCTCACGACCGAATGCACGCGTGACAACGCCGGCATCGAGATCCGGCCGGGCTCCGGGACGGTGGGCGGATTCGTCGGCGACTCGAAGGACGCGGTCAAGTTCACCCTGGACCTCACCCCGTCGACAGTGATCGATCTGACCTGGCGGCCGGGCGATCCAGGCGCACTGCGCGGCGGGCTCTGCGCGTTGCACAACGTGGTTCCGCACCGTGACGCGGCCGGTGTCGCGACCGCGCTCAACACCCTGCTGATCGGCTAGGTCGCGCGCGCGAGCGCGAGCAGTCTCGTCACCGTGCCCCAGGTGCGCATCGTCGCGGTGTACCCCAGCACCTTCTCCCAGTTCGGTAACCGCGAGCCCTGCACGCCCTGGGCGAGCCGGACGTAGACGACCCGCTCACCGAACGCGTACTCGTCCGGCGCGAACGTCCCGGCGTCGCCGTGCGGTTGGCCGGAGAGGAACACGACGTGCAGCCGTTTCGGCTCGTCGAGCGGGAACGGTTGCGCGCCAACGACATCGGCGAGCTCCGTCGCCGAGCGGACGAGGACGCGGACCTTGAGGTCGAGGTCCGCGACGAGCGCGGCCTCGATGTCCCGCTCGTGCTTCGCCGCGCTGCGGCCCGTGCTGGTGAACACGGCGTTACCGGCGAGCTGGAGCGTGCGTACGTCGCCGTAGCCGAGGCGCTCCAGCAGAGCGCGCAGGTCGGCCATCGCGACCTTGTTGGTCGGGCCGAGGTTGACCGCGCGCAGCAGCGCGACGTACGTCGCCACCCGCGCATCATCGCGCGCCGGGTCACACGCTGGGCAGCACCGCGTTGAACGTGAACGCGACCGTCGGCCGGGGCTCGACGTAGCCGGCGCAGACGCCCGTGCTGACTCGCGCGTCGGCCACGACGGCCGCGCCGGCCATCGGGTCGAGCGCGAGCAGCGAGTAGAGCGCGCTGTCCTTCTGCGCGAGAGTGAGGACACCTGGCTCGACGCCGCTGCCCAGCGTCGACGCGCCGAGGTAGGCCAGGTAGTAGAGGTGTCCCCCGGCGTTGAACTGAAAGCCGTAGCTCGCGCCGACGCAGACACTGCTGGTGCCGTAGATCGCGACGGTGCGGACGGCCGTTCCGGACGGCGCGTCGTTGTCGACGATGACGCAGGTCGCCGAGCCGTTCCCGGTCCAGTCGTTGAACGCGTCGCGATGCCAGCTCGTGAGCTGGCCGGTGCAGGTGATCTCGTCACCGAGTGCCGCGTGGGCGGGTACCGGGCCGGCGAGGCTGAGCAGGACGCCGCTGCTGACGAGCGCGGCACGGGTGCGGTGAAAGATCCTCATGGAACTGCTACGCCGGCGCGGCGGTCCGGTGTCGCATGTCATCGTGGTGTCGTGGCTCGGCTCGGTCTGGTCGCCGTCGCGCTGGTGGCAGTCGCGGGATGCGCGAATGGCAGCGAAGGTCCCGCGGCGCCGGTGTCGCCTGGTGCCCTGGGGTTTCGCGAGTACGCGGTCCCGGCGGGGTCGTTCCCGCACGACGTCGCGGTCGCCGCCGACCACACCGTCTGGTACACCGCGCAGAAGGCCGGGAAGCTCGGTCGTCTCGACCCGTCGAGCGGCCACGTCGTCGAGGTGCCGCTGGGCGACGGGTCGCACCCGCACGGCGTCATCATCGGCGCGGACGGCGCGCCCTGGGTGACCGACGCCGGCCGCAACGCGATCGTCCGCGTCGACCCCGCGACGCTGCGCGTCACGGCGTATCCGCTGCCGAAGGACCGACCGGACGTGCACCTCAACACCGCGACCGTCGACCAGAGCGGCGCGATCTGGTTCACCGGCAACGCGGGCTGGTACGGCCGCGTTGTGCCGGCCACCGGCGCCGTCGAGGTGTTCGCCGCGCCGGGTGGGAACGGGCCGTACGGCATGACGACCGCGAGCGACGGCGACGTCTACTATGCCTCGCTCGCCGGCGACCACATCGCGCGCGTCGACCCGACGACGACGAGGGCGACGGTGCTCCGCCCGCCGACGGCAGACCAGGGCTCGCGCCGGGTGTGGGCCGACTCGCGCGGCCGGGTGTGGTGCAGCCAATGGGACGCCGGTCAGGTCGCGATGTACGACCCGGCGACCGGACGCTGGCGCGAGTGGCGGCTGCCGGGTAGCGAGCCGCACGCCTACGCGGTGTTCGTCGACGACCGCGACGACGTCTGGCTGAGTAACTGGGGCACCAACGCGCTGGTGCGTTTCGAGTCCGCGACGGAGCGGTTCACGTCGTACCCGTTCCCGAGCACGCCGGCGGACGTCCGCCAGCTCCACGGCCGCGACGGCGAGATCTGGGGCGCCGAGTCCGCGGCTGACAAGATCGTCGTTCTTCGCCGCTGACAGCCGGAAGAGCAGGCCCGGCCGTGGACGGCCGGGCCCGCTCCCGTGAGTGTGCCGTCAGCAGCTGATCGTGGCGTATGACGTTGACGGCATGGTCGCCGTACCACCGCTGGGACTCTGGCCGAACGCCGCCGCGAACGAGCGCTCGAGACCGAGCACGTTCAGGTTGCTCGGGCAGTGCAGGTGGTTCCGCTGGCCGACGGGGTCGGCGTAGGTGCCGTTCATCACGTCGTGCGTGATGTTGAAGTCGTTCGCGCCGCTCACGTGGTCGAGGCCGAGGCAGTGGCCGTACTCCTGGCTGCCGACGTTGAACATGTCCGAGTAGGTGAAGCTCGTGACGAAGAACTTCGAGTTGTCGACGAGGCACGGGCGCGTACTGATCGCGACGCCGAGGATGGTGCCCTTGGACTCGTCGGTCGTGATCACGATCTCCGGGTTGGTCAGCGCGGCGGTCGGGATGGTGTCCCGGCCGACGACGTAGACGTTGGTGACCAGCGTCTTCAGCCACGTCGAGCCGTACGTTGCGATCGCCGTGTCCCACGCCGCGACCGAGTCCTCGATCGCGCGCAGGTAGGAGTTGAACGGCGTAACCTCGCTCGTCCCGCCCTCCGTGCCGCCAAGCAGGAAGTTGCCGTTGACGATCTGGCCGTGCGCGGGCGGCACAATGAGGATGTCGAGCACCTGCGAGTTCACCAGGATCCAGTTGGGCTGGCTGTAGGTGGTCGCAGCCTGTGCCGGTGCCGCGACCACCGTTGCGGTGAGCAGCGCGCAGAGCGCGAACAGACGTCGCATGAGGGGTCCTTTCGGGCAATTCGCCACGTGTAGGACTTCGAACCGTAGTGACCGGCCGATGTCGCCCGCAAGGTTGGAGGTCACGTCCGACGATCCGGAGGGCGCGCTCCGTTCTGCCTAAGCCGGTCGCGCCCGCAGCCACGAAGCGAGGTCGGCGAGCTCCTCGTTCACCGCTGTGGTGATGGCCTTGGTGAACGGCACGTCCTCGTGGATCGCGTCCACGCGGAGGCTGCCGCTCTTGCGGTCCGCCGTGGCGTCCACCTTGCCGACCAGCCGGTCGTTGTGCAGGACCGGCAGCGCGAAGTAGCCACAGCGGCGCTGCGACTTCGGCTTGTACATCTCGAGGACGTACTCGAACTCGAACAGGTCGGCGAGCCGCGCCCGGTCGTGCACCAGGCGGTCGAACGGCGACAGCAGCGCCGTACGTCCGGTGAACGGCTGTCCGATCGCGGCTGGGTCGACGCGCCAGGTCCCGGGGACGCCATCGACGGTCGCCTCCTCGCCTGCGTCCCCGACCGACCATGGTTCCAACGGCGCGGCGGGCGCCGTCGCCCGCGCGATGCCCAGCGACCGGAGCCGCCGTTCGTCGCGGATCCGGAGCGCTGCGTCCAGCGGAACGACCGGTGTGTCCGCGGGGTAGACCCGCTCCGCGACGTCCCACAGCCGCTGCCGCCCGCGGCGACCGGCGATCGCGACGTCGCCGCGCATCATCAGGAACTCCAGCATCTGCGTGACGTTGCGATTGTTGGTCCAACCGCTTGACGGCCACGCCACCACGCTCGTGTCCGGGATGTCGCGCGAGAGCAGCGGCCCGGAGGCGCCGAGTTTCTCCAGAACGTCGCGCCGGAACCGGTCGTTGGCCGCCAGCCACTCGCGTTGCCGGTCGTAGCGGGGCCAGACCGCCATGCCCGCGCGGTAGAGCCGCAGGTCGCTCATCGGCCGCACCATCGCGTCGAACTCGAACAGCGTCCGATCCCGCTCCAATGCCTCCGTCAGGTGATCCGGCCGGTACGACGAGCCGAGGCGGCTCCAGGCGACCAGGTCCGCGCTCGGCGCGACGGCGGCCGTCGGATCGATCTGCAGCAGGGTCAGCTGCTGCACGACCGCCAGCAGGTCGGTCGGCCGAGGCGCGTCCAGCAGCTGGGCACGTACGGCGATCCGCCGCGCCTCCACGCGATCGAGCGTGCGTACGCGCATGGCGCGACACTATCGGCGGGCAATGCCGCCGAACCGCGCGGTCAGGAGCGTGGCGGTGGAGGTGGCGGTGGAGGTCGGATTGGAACACGTCAAACAGACGTGTCTCCACCGCGGAGGGCGGGCACTGTCGAGATCGTGCGGTGGCGTGCTCCTGTTGCTGCGAGCCACGACGGGTACGGCGGGCAAACGCGAAACCCCGGCGGTGTGGCCTGCCCTCGCGGGCTGCACAGGGACCGTTCCGGGGTCTACGCGATCACGACAGCGGTGCCGAGCCTGACCGGGTGTGCTCGACTCTTACGTAACATTTTTGGTACGCTCGAATCATGAGCGTTCAGCCGAGGCGCCAGACCTCGAGCGCGTTCTGGGAGGACTTGGCGCGCGATCTCGCCGACCCGGAGTTCCTGCGGGAGTACGTGGTCGAGTCGGTCCGCATCGCGACGATCGACCAGCTCGTGAACGACCTGGACGACGCGCGGGTCGCCGCCGGGCTGTCGAAGGCGGACTTGGCGCGCGCGATCAGCGCGCAGCCGGCGTCGATACGGCGGTTGTTCACGAGCGGGAATGCGAGTCCGACGCTCGGCACGGTGGCCGAGGTCGCCGCGGCACTCGGGATGCGCGTGACGCTGCAGCCGTTGCCGGACGCCGAGCGCGAGCAGGTCACGAGGTCGCTGTTGGAGGGCAGGGCGAAGAACCCCAAGGCTCTCGCCAGGTTCCTCGACAAGAAGCGGCGCCGTCGTGGCGCTGCTTCCTCCCACGGAGCGACAGGTCCGCGATAGGGGTCTTGTGACACCTCAGAACACCCGCAGCGAGAACCTCTCCGCGACGGCGACGAGTTCGGGCATCTCGCGTTCGATCGGGAGCGCTTCGCGCGGTTGCAGGTCGACTCCGGGGAAGACGGCCCAACAGGTCCACTCGCTGCTCAGCCGTGAGTTGTACCGGATGCCGGCGAAGCGACCCAGGCCGTCTCCCGTCTCCTGCTGGTAAGCCCAGTCCGCGATGAGCCGCGTGACGCGGCGATCCGGTCCTCGGACGACGCCGACGTCGAGGTCCGCGTGGCCCAGCGCCGACAGTCCGAGGGCGAGTTCTTGCCGGAGCACCTGGTGGGTGGCGAGTGCCTCGACGTCGAGGAACTCGTAGCCGCGATCCGCGTTCACCTTCACCGCGGTACGCCGATGCCGCCACCCGGCCGGGACGGCCCCGGGCTTGAGGAAGCTCGCCGCGCGCCACTCGGCGGCGACCAACGCGGCCAACGTCGGGCTGGGACGGAACCGCGCGAGGGTCTCGGCGAAGCAGCCTTCGAGCTTGGTCGCGAAGTACACGACGCCCACCCGCGGAATGTCGAACCGGTTGCCCGCGCGCTTCGATCGCAGGTCCCGTGCCTTCGGCACCGCCACGCTCAGCGGCTCGGGGTTCCGCCCCACGCGCCAAAGGCCGGTAGCGGGCGCGCGGACGACCTTGACGTCGTCAGCCACCGCTGAGGAACGCCCGGGCCGCAGCCATCACATCCTTGACCTGCGCCGCCCGTAGGCAGTCGGCCGGTGTCTCGTCGTCGAGTTGCGGGTTCATGCCGATGAACCAGGCCCGCGCGACGTACTCGTCCTCGGCTTCGAGGATGAGTTGGAACACCTGATACGCGGCGCGTAGTCGCTTCTCTCGCTCCGCGCCGGGCTTGGTCGTGCCGGCCGCCCACTTGCCGACCATCTTGGGGTCACTGACGCCGGCGATGTAGGCGGTGAGCTTCGAGCCAAGCGTGTCCTGGAGGAACCGCGTGATGTCCGCGACCGAGAGCGACACCGTACGGCGGTGCGCCTCCTGGGACCGGCTCTTGACGCTCGCCGTCATGGCGTTCTCCTCACGTCACCGACACTGCGTGCCAACGCCGGAACACTCCCATCAGTTCCCCCGAAACCCCGGTAGGACTCGCCAGCAAGTCCGGCCGGAGTCCTTCTGAAGTCCTGCCACAGTACCCTTCGGCGCTGACAGCCGGCCGCTGAACCGCGTTGCCCGTCCATGACGTGCCCACGCCGAGGCCAAACTTCATGCTGGCAATCTGCTGGCAACGAGGGGTCAGGGCACCTGCACGGCACCCTGGACATGGCCTCTGACCTGCGCTTGTGGTCAGAGATGTTTGGCGGTGGAGGTGGGATTTGAACCCACGGACGGCTTGCACCGTCACACGCTTTCGAGGCGTGCGCGCTCGGCCACTACGCGACTCCACCGCGGGGGAGCGTACCGGGTCTCAGCCGGGCAGGCCCCGGTGCGGTCCGAAGAACGAGCGGAGCAAGGCACCGCACTCCTCGTCCAGTACGCCGCCGACGACCTCGGGTCGGTGGTTGAGCCGCGGGTCGCGTACGACGTCCCAGAGCGAGCCGACCGCGCCGGCCTTCGGGTCGGTGGCGCCGTAGACGAGCCGGTCGACCCGGGCGAGCACGGCCGCGCCCGCACACATCGTGCACGGCTCCAGCGTCACGACGAGCGTGCAGCCGGTGAGCCGCCAGGCCCCGACGACGGCCGACGCCTCGCGCAACGCGAGCACCTCGGCGTGGGCGGTGGGGTCGCGGCGCGACTCGCGTTCGTTGTGGCCGCGGCCGAGCACGTCGCCGCTAGCCCCGACGACGACGGCGCCGATGGGTACGTCACCGTGTTCCAACGCCAGCCGCGCCTCGGCCAGCGCGCTCCGCATCGCGTCGACCTCGGCCTGCCGCGAGCCGTACGCCAACCGGCTCAGCCCGCGCGGATCTCGTCGATGGCGTCGACACAGCCCGCGGCCTCGCAGATCGCGGTGACGATGTCGCCGGGCAGCATGCCCTCAGTCGCACACAGGTTGATGAGTTTCTTCGCGGGGGTGCCGAACGACGCGACGATCTCTGTGTCGCCCGCGACCTCGGCGTCCGGCCGGGTGCCCTCGTCGTCGTCCTCGTTGGGCTCGGGCTCCTCAGGCGGGACGTCCTCCATGACGAGCGCCGCGAGGGTCGACGTCGCGACCGCGCGGTCGTCGGAGATGAACGTCCGCGGGTCGGCGTCCCCGTCGATCCGCACGATGGCGACGTACTCGTCGTCCTCTTCGAGGAAGAACAGTACGGTGCCGCCGTCGGCCAGGTCGCGGAGCAGCTCGACGAGCGAGTCCAGGTCTTCGACGCTCTCCATCTCGATCTCGCGACTGCTCCACGCGTCGTTCGACTGGGAGAGTGCGGCGGCGAAGTACGGCACGGGTCTCTCCGGTAGGGGACGTCGGTACGAAGCAGCGCCGATGGTAGAGAACACGATCATGCCCGGACAACCGGGGTTCCCGCAGGCTACGCCCTACGGCCTGTCTCCGGACCCGTCGACTGCTGCGCGGGTGCCGGGCCGCCTCGCCGCGTTGTCGTCGTCGCCGGTAGCGCTGCTACCGGCTTCCTCCGCCGCCTGGCGAGCCACGCCCGGACTCCCGCTCGCGCCGGCGCCGATCCGGGAGACAGGCCCTAGTGGAACACCGGTTCGACCACGCGTTCGTACGCTTCGCCGAACCCGAGCCGCTTCGCGAGCAGGACGAGGGTCTCGTCGGCGTACGCGTCGAGGTCCGACAGCAGGGCGCCGAGCTCCATCTCGTCGATCCCGAGGTCGCCGAACATCCCGAGGTCCCCGGCGGGCCAGACGTCCTCGAGGTCGTCGTCGCCGGGGCGTTCCATGCCGAGGTAGTCGACGACCTCGGCGGCCAGGTCCCAGGCGACCGCCGCTGTCACGTCGGAGAGCAGGATCTTGGTCTCCTGGCCGACGATCCGGACCGCGACGAAGAACTCGTCCGCGACGTTGACGAAGCCGATGACGCCCCCGTCGCCGGGCTGCTGCCGGAGCGCCGCGAGCAGGCCGGGGAAGTCCTCGACGAGGCGTTCCGGGAGCAGGGCGGCTTCCCAGACGCCCTCGACGCGCGACACCACGACGGCGAAGTCGGCCACGGCGAACCTCCTCGGCCTGATCGTGTCAGACCGAGCCGGATGTGGCGATGGGAGAGGAGGTTTAGGACCGGCAAGGTGGGGCAGGCCGCTCGGACCGGTGGAACGAGGAGAGAGAAACCGGACCGATCGGCAGGAAGGCCCGGCCGCCCCCGGCGGCCGGGCCTTGGTCGTTCATCCCGTCCTGAGCAGGCCGCGCTCGACGACGGCCGGGACGGACAGCGTCTTGTAGCCGACCGTGTCGAACAGCACGACGACCCGGTCCTCTTCGTAGCGCAGGACCTGCCCGCCGCCCCACTCCGGGTGCGCGACGCGGGTGTTGACCGGGTACGGCTCGTCCACGCTGTTGGGCTCG
>CBQZLL010000002.1:0-30600 GCA_967749945.1 uncultured Frankiaceae bacterium | reverse complement strand
GCGGGCGACGACCTGCGCGAGGGCAAGCGCACCGTCCTCGTCATGACCGCGATGCAGCGGGCGAGCGCGGCGCAGGCGGCCGTCGTACGGCGGCTGCTCGGCGACCCGCATCTCGACGACCGCGGCATCGTCGCCCTGCGCACCGTCATCACCGAGACGGGCGCGCTCGACGACGTCGAACGCCTCGTCGCCGAACGCACCGAGCAAGCCGTAGCGGCGCTGGACGCGGGCACCGTCGACGAGACCGCCCGCGCGATCCTGCACGACCTTGCGATTGCCGCGACGACCCGTCGCGGATAGGGCTACAACACGCCGTCGAAGGCGGCTCGGTACGCCGTGCGCACGCCCACGGATCGGGGTGCAGAAGGCTCCGGGGACCCGTCCGTTCGGAACGGGTCCCCGGAGCCCGGGTACTACGACGTGCGGCTTACGGCCAGTAGCTCACGGCCGCGAACGCGTCGAGGCGCCCGGACCCGTACACCGGGTCGTAGCCGGGCGTACCGAGGTCGGCCGCCGACGCCGTCAGCGCCTCGACCACCTTGTCGCCGTTCGCCGCGCTGCGGACGCCACCGAGCTTCTGGTACACGAGCGCGGCAGCGCCCGACACCATCGGCGCGGCCATCGACGTGCCCTGGATCGACGCGTAGCCGGACAGGCCGTCGCAGTCGCCCTCGGCCGCGTCGGCGCCGCGGTCGTACGTCGAGATGATCTCCGACGCGCTGAAGTCGCAGAAGACGAGGACGCCACGGCCGCCAGGCGCGGTCATGCCGGGACCGGTCAGGTCCGAGTCGTCGTCCTTGACGGGCAGCGCGCTGTAGAACGACCGCTGGTCGAGCGGGTCGGTCGCGCCGACGCAGATCACGTTGTACGCGATTGCCGGGTAGCCGCAGATCGGCGACGTGTCGTTGCCTGCCGACGCGACGACCACCACACCGTTCGCAACGGCGTACGCGATCGCCTCGTCGATCTCCGGCCAGAAGCCGAAGAGCCCGAGCGCCCCACCGGTGGCCGGCGCGCCGCCGATGCTGAAGCCGATCGACATGTTGATGACGTACGCGCCGCTGTCGGTGGCCTTGTAGATGCCGTCGATGAGCTCCGCGGCGGTGCCGCTACCACTCGCGTCGAGAACGCGGATCGGCATGATCGTCGCGTCGGGAGCGACGCCGACGACACCTACACCGTTGTCGGTGCAGGCCCCGATGATGCCAGCGGTGTGCGTGCCGTGACCGTTCTCGTCCTCGGGCGTGCTGTCGTTGTCGATCAAGTCCGAGCCGGCGACGACGTTGATCTTGCTGGCGCAGCCGAAGTCGGGGTGCGAGAGGTCGAGGCCGGAGTCGAGGTCGGCAACCGTGATGCCCGAGCCGGTCGCGACACTCCACGCGGCAGCCGCGTTGACCTTACGCATGTTCCACTGGCCCGCGAGGATCAGGTCGTCCTCGCCGCTCTGGCGGTACAGCGGGTCGTCCGGGAAACCGGCGGTCGGCGGCGTCGCGGGCGCGGTCAGCGTGACGCTGACGTTGACGCCGTTGGTCGCGAAGACCGAGATGTACTTGTCGCCGGCCAGCAGCGTGATGTACAGGTCCCTGCCGACCGTCTCGACCCGGTTGTAGTTGCAGCCGCTGTCGTAGACGTACGCGGCGAGGTCGTACAGATTGTTGGCGTCGCTGCCGGTGATGCCCACGATCGTGCCGGCGGTCGCGACCGACGCCGGGAGGGTGAACACGTAACCGTTGACGCCCTGCGTCGCGGGCGGGGTCGGGCAGCGCAGTGCGAACTCGAGGTCGGTGCTGCCGTTGCCGGCGGGCTCCGGGTGGGTGATGGTGCCACTGGCCGTGTAGGCCGAGGCCGGCGCCGAGAACATCGGCGAGATGACGGTTGCCGCCACCAGGCCGCCGACGGCGACCAGCTTGGAGAAGTGATGGGACCGCACTGGGGCTCTCTCCCCTCGAAGGCCCCGACACGACGTCACCCCGCCGCTCCGAACGGAGCGCGGGGGCGAGGGGGCGAGTAGGGGCCGCTCCCTGGACGAGCCACCGGACGGTGGCCCGGCAGGATGTTTCGGAGTTCGTGTCCGAATCCCTGCCGGGCCGCCCGGAAAACTACGCGGAGCCCGCCGACGCCAGGTAGTACGGGTCGCCCGCGTACCGCGCCTCGTAGGTCCGCGCCGACCGCGCGCTCGGCGGCGGGGCGAAGGTCGCGACGCCGCTCGCGTCGGTCACCGCCTCGCCGATCTGCTGGCCGTCCGCGTAGAACGCCACGGTCATCCCCGCGAGCCGCCTCGTCACGTCGTCGCTCTCGGTCAGGGTCGCGGCCAGCGTCCGCTTCGAGCCGGTGCCCGAGACGACGAGCCGGGTCGTCGTGTCCTCGCGGGTCACGGCGATCGGCTGGCTCGCGCTGCTGCTGCCGTACGTTCCGGCCTGGCCGGAGTAGCCGACGACGACGCGGTACGCGTCCGGTACGACGTCGGCGGCGAGGGCCGCGGACGCGACGCCGTCGGTGCCCGTCGTGCCGATCACCTCACGGAAGCCGTTGTCGCCCTGGAGCTGGAACGTCACCGTCTCCCCCACGACCGCGGCGCCCGTCTCGTCGGTGAGCCGCGCGGTCAGCGCGAGCGCGTCGCCGTACTGGACGGTCGCCGGAACGCCCGAGCCGATCGCCAGCGACGTCGCCTTCGAGGTCGGCGTCGGGGTGGGGGTCGGCGTCGGCGACGTCTCCGTCGGCGACGGCGTCGGGTCCGCCGCGGCCGGCCAGTAGGTCACCGCCGCGAGCGCGTCGAGCCGGCCGTAGCCGGAGGCCGGGTCGTAGCCGGGCGCGTAGAGGTCCACGGCGCTCTGGGTCATCGCCTCGATGACCTTGTCCGCGTTGGCCCGGCTGCGCTGGCCGCCGATCCGGTCGTACACCAGCGCGGCCGCGCCGGCGACGTGCGGCGTCGCCATCGAGGTGCCCTGGATCGAGGCGTACCCGGGCAGGCCGTCGCAGTCGCCCGCGCTCGCGTCCACCGAACGCGAGAACGTCGAGATGATCTCCGACGCGCTGTAGTCGCAGAAGACGAGGGCGCCGGTACCACCCGGGGCCAGCAGGCCCGGGCCGACGAGGTCGTCGTCATCGTCCTTGACCGGGAAGTTGCCGTACCAGGAGTTGAGGTCGCGCGGGTCGCTCGCGCCGACGCACACGACGTTGACCGCGATAGCCGGATAGCCGCAGAGCGCGGCGGTCTCGTTCCCGGCGGCGGCCACGACGACGACGCCGCGCGCGACGGCGTAGTCGACGGCGCTGTCGATCTGCGCGAGCCCGCCGGCGTAGCCGACGGCAGTGCCCGTGTACGGGATCGTCAGGCCGAGCACCGGGTCGCTGACGCCGAAGCCGAGCGACATGTTGACGACGTGCGCGCCCTGGTCGGTCGCGGTGCGGATCGCGGCCGCGAGCGTGTCCGCGTCACTGGAGGTAGCCGACAGCACCTGGATCGGCATGATCGTCGCGTCGGGGGCGACGCCGACGACGCCGGTGCCGTTGTTCGTGCAGGCGCCGATGATGCCGGCGACGTGCGTGCCGTGACCCTCGACGTCGTCCTGCGGAACGCTGCTGCCGTCCAGGTCGGGGTCGGCGCCAGGGACCACGTTGACCTTGCCGTCGCAGGCGAAGTCCGGGTGACCGAGGTCGAGGCCGGTGTCGAGGACGGCGACGTTGATGCCCGCGCCGGTCCCGCGCGCCTCCTGCCAGGCCTGCGGGGCCTGGATCTTGCGCATGCCCCACTGGCCGGCGAGGAGCAGGTCGCCGGCGCCGTCCTGGGCGAACAGCGGGTCGTTCGGCGTCGCCGGGTACGCGTGCCGCGTCCGGCCGGCCGGCGGCGTCGCGGTCGGGGTCGCCGTCGGCGACGCGGTCGGGCTCGACGACGCGCCCGGCGTCGCCGTCAGGGCCAGCGTGATGTTGGCGCCGGTCGTCGAGTACACCGAGATGAACGTGTCACCCGCGGCCAGCGTCGTCGCCAGGTCGAACGACGCGGCGTCGTCGACAGCCCGGTCGAACGTGCAGTCGTCCTTGTAGACGAACCCGGCGAGGTCTCGGGTGGCGGTCGCCGGGGTCGCCGTCACGGTGACCGTGGTGCCGGCGACGGCGAGCGACGACGGCAGCGTGAACACCCACCCGTCCGTGCCCTGCGACGTCGGCGCGTCGGGGCAGGTCGTGAACGCGAACTCGGTGTCGGTCGCGGGCACACCGGTCGGCGAGCTGCGCAGCAGTGTCCCCGGCGCGGTGTAGGTCGAGCTCGCCGGCGGCGTCGCGGTGAGCGAGACGACGACGTCCGCGCCGGTCGTCGAGTACACCGACAGGAACGTGTCACCCGTCCCCAGCGACAACGTGAGGTCGAACGACGACGCGCTCGACATGGTCCGGTCGTAGCGACAGTCGCCCTGATAGACGAAGGCCGAGAGGTCGTGTGGCCCGGTGCTCGGCGCGGTCAGCGTGACTGTCGTACCGGCGACGGCGTACGCCGCGGGCAGCGTGAACACGTACGCGTCGGTGCCCTGCGTGGACGGCGCGTCGGGACAGGTCGAGCTGCGGAACTCGGAGTCGGTCACCGACACGCCGGTCGCGGTGGACCGCTGGATGGTGCCCGACGCGGTGAACGTCGCGGCGGACGCGGGCGTGGCGAGCAACGGGACCGCGACCGCGGCGGCAAGGAGGCCGCCGATCGTGGTTGCGGCGATCGCGAGCGAGCGGGACGAACGCACTGGGCACTCCCCTCGCGGCCCACGTGACGTCGCCCGGCTCCTCTGCGCTGCCGTCGCGGAGGATGCCGGGTGAAGGGAGTCGCTGGGCCGCTCCCTGGTGGACCGCCGGGCGGCGGTTCGGCGATGTGCTTCGCCGCCGCCCGGCCGTTCCCTGCTACGAGACCTTGAACTCGACCCAGATGTTGGCGCCGGTCGCGCTGTACACGGACACCCAACCGTCGTCCGCCTCGAGCGCGAACGCCAGGTCGGTCGACGTGGCGCTGTCGACCGTCCGGTCGAACGAGCAGTCGCTGTTGTAGATGTACGCGGTGAAGTCGTGCGTCGCCGTCGACGGGTACGTCGTCAGCGTCGCGCTCGTGCCGTACCCCGACGGCACCGTGAACACCCAGGCGTCCGCGCCCTGCGAGGCAGGGGCGTCGGGGCAGGTCAGCGTGAACTCGGTGTCCGTCGCGGGGATGCCGGTCGGCGAGCTCCGCAGGATGGCGCCGGGCGAGATGTAGCCGGTGTTCGCCGACACCGTCGCGGTCAGCGACACCGGGACGTTCGCGCCACTCGTCGAGTACACGACCAGGTAGGTGTCATCGTCCCCGAGCGTCATCGTGAGGTCGAACGTCGCGGCGGTCACGACCTGCCGGTCGAGCGAGCAGTCGCTGTTGTAGACGTACGCGCCCAGGTCGTGGACCGTGGTCGACGGCGCGGTCAGGCTGACCGTCGTCCACATGACGGCGTACGCGGCCGGCAGGGTGAACGCGAACGCGTCCAGGCCCTGCGTCGAGGGAGCATCGGGACACGTGGTCCTGAACTCGGTGTCGGTCACGGACACGCCGTTCGGAGCGGACCGCTCGATCGTCGCGGACGCGGTGAAGGGCGGCGGGGACGCGAGCGTCGCGGTCAGCGACACCGTGACGTTGGCACCGCTGGCCGTGTACACGACCAGGAACGTGTCACCCTCCGCGAGCGTCACCGTGAGGTCGGTCGACCCGGGATCCGACATGTTCCGGTCGAACGAGCAGTCGCTGTTGTAGATGTACGCGCCGAGGTCGTGCACCGCGGTCGACGGCGCGGTCAGCGTGACCGTGGTGCCGGCGACGGCGTACGCCGGCGGCACCGTGAAGACGTAGGCGTCCATGCCCTGCGTCGACGGCGCTTCTGGACACGTTGCGTGGCGGAACTGGATGTCGGTCGCGGACACGCCGTTCGACGCGGATCGCTGGATGGTTCCGGAGGCCGTGAAGTCGGCGGCGGACGCCGGCGTGGCGAGCAAGGAGACCGACGCGGCTAGGAGGCCGATGACGGTCGCGGCGAGAGAACGGGACGGTTGCACTGGGCGCTCCCCTCGCGGCCCACGCGCTGTCGCCCGGCTCTCTTGCGCAGCGGACCGCGCGAGAGACCGGGAAGGGGAGACGCTGGGCCGCTCCCTGACGAGAGACCGCCGGTCGGCGGTCGGGCGTGTGTTTCGCTGCCGCCGGGCCGATCCCTGCTCGATATGCGCTGCTTTGTCGGACTCGCCAGGCGATGGCGGGCGTTCCGCTACGACAGCGAGCCGTGGCCAGGGGCCACGGCTCGCTGTCTGGGTGCTGGGTTGGTGCTGGGTCTTACGCGGCGGGCGTCGCCGTGAGCTCGACCCAGATGTTCGCGCCGGTCTCGCTGAACACCGAGACGAACGCGTCGTCCGAGTCGAGCGTGATCGACAGGTCGGTCGACGTGCTGCTCGACTCGGTGCGGTCGAACGAGCAGTCGCTGTTGTAGACGAACGCGTCGAAGTCGTGCGTCGCGGTCGACGGGTACGTCGTCAGGTCGATCGTCGTGCCGGCACCCTGCGCCGCCGCGGGCAGCGCGTAGATCCAGCCGTCGACACCCTGCGACGCCGGGAGGTCCGGGCACTGGAACGAGAAGTGCAGGTCGGTGACCGGCTGGCCCACGCCGTTGTTGCGGGCGATCATGCCGGGCGAGTGGTACGTCGTGTCGGTCGACTGCGTCGCGGTCAGCGACACGGTGATGTTCGCACCGCTCGTCGTGTAGACGACCAGGTACGTGTCGTCGTCGCCGAGCCGCATCGTGAGGTCGAAGGTGGCCGGGGTCTGCACGTTGCGGTCGAGCGTGCAGTCGCTGTTGTAGACGTACGCCGAGAGGTCGTGCACGACGGTCGACGGCGTGCTCAGCGTGACCGTGGTGTTCATGACGTTGTACCCCGACGGGAGCGTGAAGGCGTACGCGTCGAGACCCTGGGTCTGCGCGGCGGTCGTGCACCCCGAGTTCGCGAAGTGAACGTTGGTCACCGACGCGCCACCGCTGGCGGCACGCGAGATCGTGCCCGAGTCGGTGAAGTCCGCAGCGGACGCGGAGCCGGCGAGCATCGGCACCGCGGCGGCCACGAGGCCGGTCAAGACAAGCGCGGTGAAGTGGCGGAACGGACGCACTGGGCACTCCCCTTCGCGGCCCGCGACGTCACAACCGTCCAAGGCCGCGTGGCGACGCGGAGAGGGCCGGGTAGGGGAGCCGGGGGTCGCCTGTTGTATGGACCGCCGGGCGGCGGTTCGGGCCTCTGCTTCGCCACCGGCGCGCGGATCCCTGCTCGGCGTGCGCCGAATTCGACGGCACATAGACTCGCGTGTGTGACGCTCGCCCGCCGTGACCTGCTGCGCGTAGCCCTCGCCGTCCCCGTCCTCGCCGCGTGCGGCAAGGACGGCAAGGGAAAGGCCTCCCCGTCGCCGACCGGCCCGCTCGCGCTGCAGGACGTCGGCCCCGGATCGGCTCCGGGACTCACCATCGGTGACGCCGAGGCGGAGCTCCTGGTCGGGTCGTCGCGGTACGCGTTCGGCCTGGTCGGGCCCGACGGCCCGCTGTCCGGCGCCGAGGCGACCGTCTACGTCGGCGCCGACCCGCAGCAGCCGCCGCTCGCGACCGTCGGCGCGGTCGAGCTCGTCGACGCCGGCCTGACCGGGCGCGGGCTCTACGTCGCGACGGTGCCGTTCACCAAGGCGGGCCAGCAGTTCGTCGCGGTCGTCGCGAAGACGAGCAAGGGGTCGTTCAAGGGCGGCACGACGGTCACCGTGACGACCACGTCGAAGTCACCGGTGCCGGGCCGGCAGGCGCCGTCCGTCCCGACGCCGACGACGGCGAAGCCGCTCTACGCCGACCCACTCTGCTCGCGCAATCCCCCGTGCCCGATGCACGCGATCTCGCTCGACGCGGCGCTGAAGTCGGGGCAGCCGACGGTCGTCGCGTTCGCGGCGCCGGCGTTCTGCCAGACCGAGCTGTGCGGTCCGGACGTCGAGATCCTCACGGGCGCCGCGGCGAAGCACCCCGGTCAGGCGAACTTCATCCACGTCGAGGCGTACACCGGCGCGACGACGCCGTCCGACGGCAAGCTCGCGCCGCCGTTGACGGCGTTCCACTTCGACAGCGAGCCGTGGCTGTACTTCATCGACAAGAACGGCGTCGTCACCGACCGGATCTCCGGCGCGTTCGCGTCGAGCGAGGTCGAGACGCGGCTCGCGATGCTCGGGGTCAAGTAGCGCGGAGTCGCTCGGCGAACGCGCGTGCCGCGGCCGCCGGGTCGCCCGCCTCGGTCAGCGCGCGGACGACGACGACCCGCGTCGCGCCGGCCGCGAGCACCGCGTCGAGGTCGCCGAGGTCGATGCCGCCGATCGCGAACCACGGCCGCGTGGTGCCGAGCGACGCGGCGTACGCCACCAGGTCGAGCCCGGCCGCCGGGCGTCCCGGCTTGGTCGGCGTGACCCAGGTCGGGCCCGCGCAGAAGTAGTCGACGCCGGGCGCGACGGCGGCCGCGCCCGCCTCCCCCACGGCGTGCGTCGAGACACCGACGAGCAGGTCGTCGCCGACGATGTCGCGGGCGAGCGACACCGGCAGGTCGCCCTGCCCGAGGTGCAGCACGTCGGCGCCGACGGCGCGGGCGAGGTCGGCCCGGTCGTTCACCGCGAACAGCCGGCCGTGCCGGTGCGCCGCCTCGCGGACGACGTCGCAGAGCGCCATCTCCGCGCGCGCTTCGAGCCCCTTCTCGCGGAGCTGCACGACGTCGACGCCATTCGGCAGCACGGCGTCGAGGAACTCGGCGAGGTCGGGTCGCGCGCCGACGCAGAGATAGAGCCGCGCGTCTGCGAGCGCCGCGCGACGGTCAGCCACCGGCGACCGCCCGGACGATCTCCAGGACGTCGCCGTCGGCGAGCACGGTGCGTTCGCTCTCGGAGCGGAGCAACGCCTCGCCGTTGCGCTCGACGACGACCCATCCGGTGCCGAGACCCATCTCGGCGAGCAACGCCGGGAGCGTCGTACCGTCCGCGAGCTCGCGGTCCGTGCCGTTGACGCGGACGCGCATGTCAGTAGCGGCCGTTCAGCTTCGCGTGGTCCCACGACGTGACGCGGTCCGGGACGACGCGCAGGCCGGTCTGCTTCGCCGCGTAGTCGCGCATCGCCGCGCGGAACGCGGGCAGATCGTCGGGCGACGCGCCCTGGTACTTCACCGCGACGGCGCCCAACACGTCGAGGATCTCGTCGACGTCGTCGAACGTCTCGACGCGTCCGGTGAGCTGCACGCCGCGCAGCTCGTCGTACCGCTCGCCGGACGTGACGAGCGCGGCGCACCGCGGGTCGCGGCGGACGTTGACGACCTTCTGCGACTTCGCGTACGTCCGCATCACCGGACGCCCCTCGGCGTCGAGGACGTACCACATCGGGACCGGGTCGGGCAGCCCGTCGGGGCCGTACGTCACGAGCACGATCTCGCGACCGTTCGCGAGGAACGCCAGGCGCTCTCCGTCGGTCATCGCGATGTCGGCGCGGCGGTGCACCATCGTCAGAACCCCAGTGCCTGCGCGCGCCGCTTGACCTCGGTGCCGCGGTTGGCGCGCAGCGCCTCGATCGGCGAGCCGGGCAGGTCGTCGTCGGTGAACAGCCAGCGCACCGCCTCGTCGTCGGCGAACCGCGCGTCGCGGAGCAAGGTGATGACGCCGGGCAAATGCTTCACGATCTGCCCGTCCTGGACGAAAGCCGCGGGGATCCGCAGCGGCCCGTCGGCGTCGCGGACGGCCAGCAGCTTCCCCTCGCGGAGGAACTGGCGGACCTTGGTGACCTCGACACCGAGGGCCTCGGCGACGTCGGGCACGGTGGCCCACTCGATCGCGCGGTCGGTGGCTTCCTGCACGACTCTCTCCTCGTCCGTTCCCGGGTCATCCGCCTCTAGTCTCTCAGTCCCCACGGGCATACACCGGACCCTGACATCGGAGTCGAAGGGAGCGGTCATGCTTGGAAAGACCGTAGGAGACGTACGAGGCCAGTCGATCAGCACTCGCATCCTGCCGGACGTCGGCGGCGGACCGCGGATGGAGACGACCGACTCGGGCATCGGCACGTTGTGCGGCGTGCACGTCACGCAGACGATCACGTACGTCGGGACGCTGCGCCCGAACGGCACGATCTCCGGCAGCGGCGAGGGCGTCTGCATGACGGAGAGCGGCCAGGCCGCGACGTTCCGCGGCACCGGGGTCGGCACGTTCGTCCGGCCCGGCGTGACGAGCTGGCGCGGCTGCCTGCTCTACGAGACGGCCGGCACCGAGCTTGCCGCGCTCAACGGCATCGCGGTGCTCTTCGAGTACCAGATCGACGAGAGCGGCAAGTCGGAGGGCCACCTGTACGAGTGGAAGTAGACCCCGTCGGCTCCGTAGGGTCCCCGCATGTACCCGGGGACCCTGACGAGGCTGCGCGCGCCTGAGGCCGCTGACGCCGGGCCGCTCTACGACTGGTTCAACGACCCGGTCACGACGGAGGGCCTCGCGGTCCGCTACCCGGTGCCCCTGCAGGCCGAGGAGGAGTGGGTCGAGCGGGCCGGCGTGCTGTCGTACGACAACGTCCACTTTGCCGTCGAGACGCTCGACGGCGAGCTGCTCGGGACGTGCGGGCTGTTCCACACCGCGTTGCCTGAGAACCGCTGCGCGGAGCTCGGCATCGCGCTGGTGAAGCCGGGCGTGGCCGGCCGCGGCTACGGCACGGACACGACACGGACACTGTGCCGGTTCGGGTTCGAGGAGATGAACCTGCACCGGATCGAGCTGCTCGTCTTCGCCCAGAACACCGCCGCGCGCCGCGTCTACGAGAAGGTCGGCTTCACCGTCGAAGCCGTTGCGCGCCAGGCACATTGGGGCGACGGGCGCTGGTACGACGACGTACACATGGCGCTGCTCGAAGGCGAGCTGCGGTGACGTACGACGGCGCGCTCGTCCGCCTCCGCGCGATGGAGCCGGCCGACGCCGAGGCGCAGCACCGATGGCTCAACGACCCCGAGGTCACCCGGTATCTCGCCATCCGCTACCCGGTGGCGGCGAGCGCTGTCGCGGGTCGGCTCGAAGGCGCGGGGCCGATGACGTTCGCCAACCCGCGGTTCTCGATCGAGCGGCGCGGCACGGGCGAGCTGGTCGGCTACGCGGCCCTGCGCGACGTGACGCCGGAGAGCCGCCACGCCGAGCTCGACCTCGTCATCGGCGAGCGACCGGCGTGGGGCCAGGGACTCGGCGCGGACGCGACGCGGACCGTGTGCCGGTTCGCGTTCGACCGGATGGGGCTGCACCGCGTCCAGGCGTGGGTCGTCGCCGACCACGCGGCGGGGCTCCGGGTCGGCGAGCGCGCGGGCTTCGTCGCCGAGGGCCTGGCGCGGCACAAGGCGTTCCGCCACGGTCGGTGGCACGACTGCATCCTGCTGGGACTTCTCGCGAGCGACGAAACGTCGTGAAGGTGGGGCAGGCGCGGAGCGCGCTGCCCCCTACAGCGCTACCGGGGTGCCGGAGGCCGCCGACTCGAAGGCGGCGTCGAGCACGGCCGCTGTCGCGCGCGACTCGGCGACCGGGACGACCCAGCCCCCGCGACCCTCGATGACCGCCGACGTCTCCTCGACCATGAGGCGGTACGCGTTCGCCGCCGGCACGGCCTCCGGCTCGACGCCGCCCGGGCTGCTGTACACCACCTCGGTCTCGACACCCTCCCACGCGGTGAACGGCTCCGGCCGCAGCTCGATCTCGCCGCGTTCGCCCGTGACGACGAGCCACTGCCGCGCGTCCTCCGCGATGCTCGCGCGCAGGTCCGCGTCGCCGCCGTCGAACGACAGCGTCACCGTTGTCGTCAAGTCCACGCCCGTCGGCCCGATGTCGGACTTCGCGCTGACCTCCCGAGGCGGCGTCCCGAACGCCCACAACGCCGCCGACACGACGTAGCACCCGACGTCGTACAGCGCGCCGCCGCCCATCGCGGGGTCGAGCCGGTAGTTGCCGTCCGGCACGCCGTCGAACGTGAAGCCCGCCGTGACGTAGCGGACCGCGCGCAGCGCCTCGAACTCGCGGAGCAGCCGTTCGGCGAGCCGCACCCGCGGGTGCCACCGGTACCAGCTCGCCTCGACGAGCAGGCGGCCCGTACCAGCCGCGACCGACGCCATCGCATCGACCTCCGCCACGGTCAGTGCGAGCGGCTTCTCGCAGAGCACGTGCTTGCCTGCGGTCAGCGCCTCGATCGCGCGCGGGGCGTGCGTGTCGTTGGCGAGAGCGATGTAGACGGCGTCGACCTCCGGGTCCGCGAGGAGGTCGTCGTACGTCGCGTGCACCCGCGCGATGCCGTGCTTCTTCGCGAGCCGGCGGGCGCGCTTGGGGTCGCGCGAGGCGATCGCGGCGAGCTTCGCGCCGGACGCCGACGCCAGCGCCGGGCACATCGCGGTGTCGGCGATCGACCCGGCACCGAGCACTCCCCACCGCACCGTCACGCGCGAACCTCCACAGGTCGGCCGCCGTCGCGGACGGACGCGGTCGCCGCCTCCATGACGGCGATGTTGCGCCGGGACCCCTCCGGCGTCACGGACATCGGCTCGCCGGACAGCAGCCGGTCGGCAAGCTCGCGGTGGAACGGCTGCTCCGGCGCGGCGGGCACCGACAGCCGTTGCTCGTGCACTCCGCCGACGCCGTCGGGCGTGTAGACGGTCAGCACGGCAGGATGGTCGGTCGGTACGGCGGCCGCGACGTAGTCGCCACGCAGCGCCCCCCGGGTGCCGAGGACGTACCACTTGGGCTTGAGCGCCGCGGCCAGGTCGGAGTGCACGAACTCCGCCTCGGCGCCGTCGGCGAACCGCAGCGTGACGCGGCTGTGGTCGGCGTTCGTCACGTCGTGCCACATCCGCTTCTGGGTCGTCGCCGACACCCACTCGACGTCGCCGGACAGCAGGTCGAGCGTCCAGTCCAGGTGGTGGCTGCCCCAGTCGTAGACGGCGCCGCCGCTGATCTCCTCGTCGGAGTGCCAGTAGTTGCACGGGTGGCCGTAGCCGCCGACGAACGACTCGAGATGGAACACGTCGCCCAGCACGCCGGAGCGGACAACCCGCTTCAGCGCGAGGTAGTCGGCGTCCCAGCGCCGGTTCTGGTAGACGGCGAGGACGCGATCCCCCGCGGCCGCGAGCATCTCGTCCGCCTCGGCGACGGTCAGGCAGAACGGCTTCTCCACGACGACGTGCTTACCCGCCGCCAGCGCGCGCAGGGTCCAGTCGACATGGCTGTCGGGCGGCGTCGACACGACGACGAGGTCGACGTCGTCGGCGGCGACCAGTGCCTCGGCGTCGGCGGCGACCCGCGCGTCCGGCGCGAGCGCCAGCGCCGCGTCGACGCGCGACGCGTTGCGGTCGCACACCGCCGCCATGGTGAGGCCCGGCGTCGCGGCGATGGCCGCGTTGTGCTCGTGGCCGATCGCGCCGTAGCCGAGGAGGCCGACACGCACGTCCGGACCGTCGGCGCGACCGACCGCGCGGCGCAGCACCCGGTGCAGCAGGCGATGCACGGCCGGATCGGACAACGGCAGCGTCACCGTCGCGACGCCACCGCGCACCGTCGCGACCGGGTGGTCGGTGAGCTGCCAGTTCGCGGTCAGCAGGACCTCGACGTCGTCGCTCGCCTTGTCGACGAGGAGCAACGGCCCGGTGACGAGCACGTCGCCGCCCATCCGCGCGGCGACGTCGCCCGCGGCCGGACCCGGACGGACGCGCATCTCGTGCGGCACGGTCTCCGCGCCCGGCAGCAACCCGGCCCGCCCGGCGAACGCCGTGTCGCGCCACGCCGCGAGCGTCCGACCCGCGAGCAGCACGACACCACCGGCGTCGGCGTACGCCGCGAGCGCCGACTCCATGCCGGACGACGGCGCGTGGTCGGTCACGACGACGGCGGCGTCGCCGTCGAGGGGGCCGCCGAGCACGACGTCGTCGCCACACCGGCGGAGGTACGCCGCGAGCGCGTCCCCCGCCGCCACGGTCGGGTCAACGACCAGGTTCAGCCGGCTCATGGGACCAGCCTAGATGGGCGACACCTCAAGCGACGGTGAACAGCCCGGACAGCGAGCCGTCCGCGTCGAGCCCCGTACCCGAGAGCTGGAACAGCGGGTCGCCTTCGTCCGGACTCGCCCCGGTCGGGTCGTTGACCCAGTGGGTGAGCACGGCCTGGTAGACCGACCGCAGGTCCGTCGTCATCGCGAGGTTGTCGGCGGGCAGGGTGACCGTGCCCATGTCCGGGTGGTCGCCGTGCAGGCCGGGGACGAGCGCGGCGTCGCCCGATCCGGGCGCCGGCGTCGGCGGCCCGATGAGGAACTGCGGTGCCGCCGCCCCGTGGTCGGTGCCGCCGCCGTTGTCGCCGATCCGCCGCCCGAACTCGCTGTACGTCATGACCAGCGTCCGGGAGGCGACGTTCGGGTCGAGAGCACCGATCGCGTTGACGCCGTCGAGGATCGGCGCGCCGTTCGCGGTGCCGAAGAAGAACGCCTCGAGGCCGCGGTCCAGCCCCATCATGAGGTTCTGATGCGCGGCGAGCTCGTTCTCGTGCGTGTCGTACCCGCCGGTGCCGACGATGACGACCTCGACGCCGAGGTTGTGTTCGAGCAGCGTCCGCGCGGTGAGCAGCGCGTTCGCGACGCCGCCCGGCGTCGCCGTGGTGAGACCGGTGGTCGCCACCGCGAGGTCGAGCGCGCCGCGACAGCGCTGCCCGTAGTACGCCTCCGTCGGCATCGTCGCCGCGTCGTACCCGGCGAAGAGCTGGTGCCGGATACCAGGTACGCCGCTCTGGCCGCCGTCCTGGAACTGCGTCTCGTAGACCGAGTTGATCTCCTCGCCGGAGACGTTCTCGCCCCCGAGCGCGAGCGGGAGCCGGTCGAAGCCCACACCGACGCCGCGCAGCTCGCCCGCGCCGATCCCGACCCGGTCGAGGTGCCGGCCGAGCCAGCCCGTGCCGGGTGTGGCGTCCGGACGGCCCGACTGCCAGATGTCGTCGGAGACGAAGTGCGAGTAGTTGTGGTTGGGGTAGTCGACGCCTTGCACGATCGCGACCCGGTTGGCCTGCCACATCGCGTACAGCGTCGGCAGGAACTGGTTGAGGCCGACGTCGCCGCCGTTCGTCGCGCCGAGCGGTTGCAACGACGACGCCGCGAGGTTGGTCGAGAGCCGGACGGTGTCGTACACGTCCCGGAGACCGCCCGCCATCGGGACGACGGTGTTGAGACCGTCGTTGCCCCCGCCGAGGTCGAGGAGGACGAGGCGCCGGCGGGCTGCGGTCGAGGGGTCGACGTCCGCCCACGCGCTGCCGCGGAACACGATCGGGCCGGCGAACTGCAGCGCGGCGACCGCGCCACCGGCTTGGAGGACCTGCCGCCTGGTGACCGTACGCATCGTCACATCACCTGCCAGTCGGGGCTGCTGACGAGCAGGAGCAGCACACTGTTCTGCTTGGTCGCCTCGTTGCCCGCACCGGGGGTCGCGAGGTAGGTCGTGATCCGGTCGAGCGTCAGCGGGGTGAGGCTGCCGAGGCCGAGGAACGACGTCCACCCGGCGATGTCGCCGGACGCCGGGAGCGGGCTGAGGTTCCCGTTCCCCTGGTACGACCAGGCCGAGATCATGAACTGACCGAAGTCGTACCGCGCGCGCGTGGTGATGTCCGACAGCCATTGGGTGCCTTTCGGCCAGCCACCGACATTCGGTGGCTGGAACGGCACCTGCCCCATCCGCCGCAACGCGGTCGTCGGGATGTTGTAGTTGTAGTTGTTGGTCTGGTTGAGGCCGCCGGGCGGGTCGAGCCGGACGCCGAGCGGCTTCGACAGGTGGACGCCCATCTCGATCGGCGAGCGGACGAGCACCTTGCCGGTCGCGTGGTCGGGGTCGCGGAACGCGGTGTGGTTGAGCAGCGTCCGCATCGCCGCCGCGATGTCCCACACGCCGGTCGGCGTCGCCGGACGGAGCGACGCGGCGACGGCGTCGACCAGGGGGTCCGGGTCGTTGACGAAGTCCTGCGACGCGGGGACGTACGCGAACGCGCTGACCATCTTGTACGCGACGAACAGCGACGTCGTCGGCTGGCGCAGAGCGGCGTCGACGACCTCCTTGTACTCGGTCGCCTCGCGCGCGTCGCCGGACGGGTAGCCGCCGACCGTCGAGCCGAGCACGGTCTTGGTCCCCGTGGTGTGCCGGTTCTTGTCGAACGCCGTCGTCCGGTCGGCCTTGACGGTCCAGCCGGTCAGCGCCCTGGCGGCCTGGCGGATGTCGGTCTCGGTGTACGCCTGCGGCCTGGTGCCCATGGTGAACAGCTCGAGCAGCTCGCGGCCGTAGTTCTCGTTGACGGCGTTGCGGCGGTTCTGGTTGCCGGACAGCCAGTAGAGCATCGCGCCGTCGACCGTGAGCTGGTAGAGCAGCTGGCGCAGGTCGCCGAGCGCGTTGGCGCGGATCGTCTGGTTCTGCCGGATCATGTTCCCGACGTCGGGCTGGCCGGTGAACGCCGTGGCGAAGTGGGTGTGCCAGAACAACGTCATGCGTTCCAGCAGCGGCGTCGGCGTCGTGGCCATCCGGGTCAGCCACCACCGGATGGCAGCGTTGTAGTCGGTGGTCCCCGACTCGAGCTGGATGCGGCGCGGCTCGTCGGCGAGCGCCGGCAGCGACGTCGCGGTCGGGAAGAGCGCCTCGACGACCGCCGCGTAGTCCTTGCCGGCGTTGTCGGTCAGCTGGGTCTTGCTGGCGCCGAATGCCGCGCGGCCGTACAGCCGGGCGATGTCGTCGGGTGATGCGGTCGTCACGCCGCCTCCAGGGTGATCCCGCGCAGGTAGGGGGCGACCAACCAGTGCTGGGAGGCGGCAGGCCGGTCTGGCGGACGTTACAGAGGGACGAACGGGGCTGTAAAGGGGTGAACGCGACTTCGGCGCCCCCGCGAGGCCGCCGGGTCGGCCGATGATCCGACCTGAGGTTTCCCGGAGCGGTTCAGTAGGCGCGCGGATCGACCAGGGTCAGCGCGGCATAGCCGCACCCCGATCCGTGCTGCGTCAACCGGGGAACCCCGGCCAGGGCTTGGCAAAGCCCTGGTCGGGACGTGGCCCGCACACGCCGCTCTGGCCGACGAGGTCGGCTTGGGAGCGGTAGTGCATCTCGGCGCGTCCGAGGTCGCCGGTGACGGTGCGGGTCTTGCCGCGGGCGGTGCGGTAGGTGATGCGGTAGCCGGTGAGGACGTGGTCGCCGACCGTCGCCGGTCCGCGCGAGTAGAAGACGAACCGGACCGGGTCGTCCTTGGCGAGGACCAGCCCGCGGACCGGGTAGGACGGGCCGTAGCCGGGGGGCGGCCACGGCCCGGTGTAGCACGTCGCGCCGGGCGCCCCGAGACGAAGGCGGTGGCCGCTGGGCGAGAGGTCACCGTGACCCTGGAACACGGCCCGGACGGCGAGCAGCTCGACGCCGGGGGTGGTGCGGTAGGCCTGCACGTCGAGGATGGTGATCGCGGCGGTGGGCACGATCGAGACGAGGCCGGAGATCGCGATCTCTCCGGGCAGGGAGTAGTCCGCCGTCCGGGCCTCGTCGGTGATCTCGACCGAGTCGGCGAAGGTCACGTTGTGGGTGCTGCGCCGGTGGTGGCGCAGGACGAGCACGCCGGTCGCGGCGAGCAGCAGGACGGCAGCGGCGCCGAGCGCGAGGAGGCGGGGCGGTGGCCGTCGTGGGCTCACGACGGCCACGGTAGCGCGACGCTCGACCCGGAGATGGCGCCCGGCGGTGTTCAGTCGCACCGGTCCGGCATGTTCCCGCAGACCGGCTGGTAGGTGTCGTTCTCGTCGGCGGTCGGGTCCGGCCCGGTGCTCGGGGGCGGCGGGACGGTGTCCGAGGGCGGCGGGTTGTTCCAGTCGTAGTTCTGCGCGTCGGTCTGCACGTCGCCGAGCCGGTCGCGCACGCAGGCCGCGTTCGACGTCGTCTGGGTGTCGAGGCCGACCTTGCCGTTCGGCACGTAGACGTAGTGGTGGCTGTAGGTGGGCGACGGGACGACCTTCCACGAGCGGATGTGGCTCTTGCCGTTGTTGGTCTGCTGGGTGATCGTGGTGTTCGCGTAGAGCGCGCCCTGGTTGTTCGCGGCGATGCTCCAGTTCTCGTCCGGGCCGAGCCGGAACGAGAACGTCGACTGCGTCTCGCTCTTGGTGACCGGCTCGTAGATGCTGTCGACCGGTTCCCAGCAGTCCTGGGCGGTGTCCATGGTGTCGTTGGGCGTCCAGGAGTCCTGCCTGGTGGTGCCGCCGGCCTCGGAGGGGCGGTAGACGGTCTCGTACTGGCACTGCCACTCGCCGGTGTCGAAGTTCTTGTAGCACGCGCCGGAGCGTTCGCGCAGGTAGGCGGAGTCCAGGATCGCCCGCACGTTGTGGTTCGGGCCCTGGTCGGCCCAGGCAAGGTTCGTCGTCTTCTCGTGCTCGTAGGTGACGGCGCCGTTCGCCTCGACGAACCCGGCCGAGCCGGCCTGGACGGCAGTGCCGGCCTTGGTGACGACCGTGCTGCTGTAGCGCATCGCGGAGGTCATGTCGTTGCCCGCGCCGTGGTTCTCCGCGATCGGCACGTTGACGTGTCCCACCCAGTCCGGGTAGTCGAGCCGGTAGCACGGAACCGGCGTCCCCGCCCCGGACGGCTCGCACAGCGGCGGCGGACCGGACACGTCCGGCAGGGCACCCGGGTCCGGCACGACCTGGCTCAGCTAGGGCACCCCGCCGGGCACGCCGGTCCCGGGCACTGTCACCGGATGGAAGTCGGTGCGGCCCGCTTCGAGGGTGAACGTGTGGCCGGTCACGTCGCTCAGCTCGCGCAGGGTGCCGTAGGCGTCCACACCGATCGAGGCGGTGACGTACGCCGCGTTGACGTCCGGGCTGCCCGGCTCCTTGTCGAACACGCGGATCATCAGGTTCACCGACTGGCCGGCGGCGAGCCGTGACGACGCGACCGGATCGTCGGCCGGGAACGGCACCACGACCTGCCCCAACAGGCCGCCCGGAAGCACCCGCGACCGCGGGTACGTCGGCCCGAACACCGACACGACGACGATCGGGCTCACGACCGGCGAGCCGTCCGGCTCGACGACACGAAACGCAATCGCGGGTGCGCCGTCGGCGCCCACCGACGGACCTGCCGTGGTGACGAGTGAGGCGGCGGCGACGCTCACCGCCGTGGCGAGCAAGGACAAGCGGGATCGAAACAGGCGCACCAAGGCTTCCCCCGTATGGCAGACGAACGCTTGGGATGTTGGGCAAAGTGTGCCAGAACTGTCGGGTTTCTGGGCAGTTCGGGCCACCCGGGCGACACCGCGGCGAGCGGCGCTATCGGCCGACCCGAGACCCGTCCACGACCTCGCGCAGCGGGAACGCGTCCTTCCAGACGGGCTCGTAGCCGGCGCCTTCGAGCATCGCCGCGACCTCGGCCGGCGAGCGCTCGTCGGAGATGTGGAACTGCTCCTGCGCCTCCCCCGGGTGCGAGTAGCCGCCGGGCTCGGTCGACGAGCCCGCGGACAGGTGCGTCACCGCGATCCGCGCGAGGCCGTCGCGCAACGCGGCGGGCTCGCGGGTCGACAGCACGATCCCCGCCTCGGGCTCGTAGAGGCGCAGGGCGGCGAGCGCCTGGACGTACGCCCGGTCCCCGACCGGCACGACCGGCTGGTAGCCGGATGCGGACGGCTTGATCCGCGGCAGCGCGACGGTGACCTCGGTGCGCCAGTAGCGGCGGACGAGGAACGCCGCGTGCGCCGCGACCGCGAGCACGTCCGCGCGCCAGTCGGTCGCCAGTCCCAGCAGCGCGCCGATGCCGAGCCGCCGGATGCCGGCGCCGGCGGCGCGTTCGGTGGAGGCGAGGCGCCGGTCGAAGTCGCGCTTCCACCCGGCGACGTGGACCTCGGCGTAGCGGGCCCGGTCGTACGTCTCCTGGTAGTGCACGACACCCTCGGCGCCGGCCGCGACGAGCCGCGCGTACGTGTCGTCCGACCAGGTCTGCGTCTCGATCGCGATGGACGGTACGAACGGCGCGAGCCGCGTCACGACGTCGAGCAGGTAGTCGGCCGACACCTCGACCCGGTGCTCGCCGGAGACGAGTAGCAGGTGCCGGAAACCCCTGGCGCACAGCAGTTTCGCCTCGGCTTCGACCTCGTCGGGCGTCAGCGTGCGGCGCGTCACGTCGAGGTCCTTGGCGAAGCCGCAGTAGGTGCACGTCGACAGGCACGCGTTGGAGACGTAGAGCGGCGCGAACAGTCGCACCGCCTTGCCGAACCGCTGGAGGGTGAGGCGGGCCGCGGCCTGGGCCAGCTCCTCGACGCGTGCCTCCGCACGCGGCGACAGCAGCGCGGCGAGGTCGCGGAGGTCGCGCCGCTCGCGGGCGAGCGCGGCGGTGACGTCGGCGTCGGTCGCGGTGGCGGCGTAGGCCGACAGACCGCCGAGGTCGAGGCCCGCGAGCTCCGCGGCGTACGCGCCCGGGTCAGCGGTCACGTGAGGAAACCGGTCAGCGGCGACGACGCCTCGGCGTCGGCCCGCGGCGCGGCGCGGCCCGCGTGCCAGGCGAGGCGGCCTCGACGCCGAGCGCGAACGCCCGCGCCATCGCGACCGGGTCGCGGGCGACGGCGATCGCCGTGTTGACGAGGACGGCGTCGGCGCCGATCTCCAGCGCCATTGCGGCGTCGCTCGGCACGCCGAGGCCCGCGTCGACGACGACAGGGACGCCCGCCTGCTCGACGATGATCTCGACGGCGTCGCGGGTACGCAGCCCGCGGTTGGAGCCGATCCACGAGCCGAGCGGCATCACCGTCGCGCAGCCCGCCTCCTCGAGGTGACGGCAGAGGACGGGGTCGGCCGAGCAGTACGGCAGCACCGTGAAGCCGTCGGCGACGAGGCGTTCGGCCGCGCGCAGCGTCTCGACCGGGTCGGGTGCGAGCCACCGCGGGTCGGGCGTGACTTCGAGCTTCACGAAGTCCGGCATGCCGCCCGCTCGGGCAAGGCGGGCGAGCCGGACGGCCTCGTCGGCGTTCGCGGCGCCTGAGGTGTTGGGTAGCAGGAGGACGTTCTCGGGCAGGAAGTCGAGGATGTCGCCCTCGCCCGCGCGGGTCGGGTCGACCCGGCGCAGCGCGACCGTGACGATCTCGGTGCCGCTCGCGCGGATCGCGTCGCGCATGACCGCGTGCGAGGAGAACTTCCCCGTGCCGACGAGCAGCCGGGACGCGAACGTCCGCGTCCCGATGACGAGCAGGTCGTCGTCGCTGGGCATGCTCCCGAGTCTACGGTCCGGGCATCCGGGCCAAGCGGCGGACCCGGAGTGCGAGCGCGACGACGCCGAGCGGAACGAGCGTCGTGAGGAATCGTTGCGTCCAGCCCTGTACGCCACTCCCCGTCGTCACGATCGCGAGGACCACTCCCGCGACGAAGACCACGCCGTAGCCGCGCGCCGGGCGGACGAGGTCGCGCCAAGCCGGGAGCTCCTTCATCCGGTGGGCGAGCGCGAACGGCGCGACGAGCGTCGGGAGCAGGGCGACGACGAAGACGATCCCGTGCGCCTTGCCGTGCCAGGACGCCATCGAGCGCGCGGCCGTGCAGCCCGCGTCCGCGGCACGGCAGTCGAGCCGGAAGAACGTGTCGCCGACGTTGTCGATGGCCGGCAGCGAGATCGCGACGAGCCAGGCGCCGGCCGCGGCCCGCTTGCCCGGCAGGTCGAGCGCGGGCCGCAGCGCCCAGAGGGCGAACGCGATCGTCGCCACCCCCGAGACGGCGCCCGCGGTGAGCCACCAGCCCACATGGTGCGCGGTCGGAGCCCCGAGGTCGCTGATGTTGTCCTCGGCAGGCGAATAGCCGTGTCCCTCGATCAGACCGAGCACGAACCACGCGCCGATGAACGCGGCCTGCCCCAGGGCGGCCGCCGTCGCGAGCCAGGCGATGCGGGACGGGTTCCTCATGCGAGCAGCATCCGGCTGTCCGCCGGTCACGTCATGAGGAGTTCACCCTAACTGCCGCCGGGGCCCCTGCCGTGCTGGAAGCGGCGCAGGACGATCGCACCGAGGACGAGGATCGCGGCAACGATGCCGATCGCGCCGGGGAGGCCGGTCGCGGCGAGCGGGGCCGACGGCGCGGACCGGGCCACCGGCGCCGCCGGGTGCGCCGCCCGCGGCGCGGGGGCGTGGACCTTCACCGGTGCCGACCTCGCGGCGTACAGGCTGTCGCCGCCGGTCTGCGCGGCGACGTACGTGCCGCTGCTCGCGCCCTTGCCCGCGCTGCCGACGGTCGGCCAGGTCACGTACGTGTAGCCGCGCGCGTCGAGCGCGATGCCGTAGACGTCGGCCGACCGGTCGCAAAGGAAGCCGTTCTCGACCCCGGCCGCGGGACCGCTGCCGCACTGCGCCATGAGCTCACCGGCCGTGCCGCTGTACGTCGGCACCGGCGACAGCTCCGCGCGGGTGAACGCCGGCGCCGCGTCGAGGCCGTTCAACGTCTGCGCGACCATCGAGTACCACTGCGACTTCTCCTGGCCGCGCAGCCTGCCCTCGTAGTACGCGAACGTCAGCCGCCCGGGGTCGCCCGCGATGACGTGTGGGAGGACGTTGCCCGCCCCGGCGAGCGGCGCGACGGTCTTGGGCGCCGACCACGACGAGAGGTCCGGCGGCGCGACGACGTACTTGACCGCCGCGGTGAAGTCGCTGCTGCTCTTCGACTCGGGGAACGTCAGGTAGACGTTGCCGGCCGTGTCGACCGCGCCCGGCGAGAGCTCCATGCCGACGACCTGGCCGGTGCTCGACCGGTCGACGGCGAGCGACTTGGTCCAGCTCCCGGCGGTGCCGTCGGGCGACGTCGCGACCCAGACGCGGGTGGCGCTGACGACGTTGACCTGGAACGGCCCCGGCGACACGCCCGCGCCGCAACCGCCGAGCGGCGCGACGGTCGAGGTGCGGGTACCGAAGAAGACGTAGATCCGGCCGGTCGGACCGACCGCGATGCTCGAGGGACCGCCGGAGTCGGCGCACTGCAGGTCGGCGTACGCCTGGTCGCCGGGCAGCGTCGTGGGCACCGGAGCTCCGAACGACGCGCCGCCGTCCGTCGACGTCTGCACCCACATGTTGTGACTCGCCTCGCCGGACCCGAGGTTGTGCCAGAGCAGGTAGACGCGCGGCTTGCCGGTGGTCGCGTCCTTGGGCCCGACCGCGAACCACTGGCGGTCGGTGTCGTCGAGCGTCCCGCCGGTGCTCTCGTGCCAGGTCTCGCCGCGGTCGTCGGAGAAGCTGTTGCGGAAGTTGATGGCCCCCTGCGTGCCGCCGAGGTCGAGCTCGCTGGCGAGGATCCGGCCGGTCGGCATCGCGACGATGTCGGTGTCGATGGTCGGGAGCTCCTGGCCGGTCGGCGTGCCGGCGGTGCGCAACCAGGTCGCGCCCTGGTCGGCCGACCGGTAGACCACCGCGGTGCCCTCGGAGTTGGTCACCACGTAGGCCGAACCGTCCGGTGCGATGGTGACCCTCGGCTCGGTGCCGCCGTCCGCGCCGGCGAGCTTCACCGTCGTGAACGTGAACGTCGACGCGTGGGTCGGCGCGGCGAGCGCGAACGCGGTGGCGACGGCGGCAGCGGCAGGGACGGCGAGCAGGCGACGGCGCATACGCGCACCCTTCGACGCGCGACGTCCGTCGCCTGCTCGGTCTGCCGGCTACGGCGTGTCCCGCGTCACGGGCCGTACAGGCTGTCCCCGCCGGTCTGGTACGAGACGAACGTGCCCCAGCTCGCGTCGGCATTCGGCCAGGTCACGTAGGTCATGCCGTTCGCGTCGAGCGCGATGCCGTAGACGTCGGCGGAGCGGCTGCACAGGAAACCGTTCTCGACGCCCCGGGCCGGACCGCTGCCGCACTGCGCCATGAGCTGGGCCGCCGTGCCCGTGTACGTCGAGGACGTCGACAGCCGTACGTGCTGGAACGTCGGCGACGCGGCAAGGCCGTTCAGCGTCTGCGCGATCTCGGAGTACCAGCGGTTCGGCGAGCCGCTCACGCCCACCAGGTACGCGAACGTCAGCCGCCCCGCGTCGCCGGCGATGACGTGGGGGAGGACGTTGCCCGCCCCCGAGGCCGTCGCGACGGTCTTCGGCGCCGACCACGACGACAGGTCGGCCGGCGCGACGACGTACTTGATCGCGGCGGTGAAGTCGGTCGCGCTGACCGACTCGGGGAACGTCACGTACACGTTGCCCGCCGTGTCGACGGCGCCCGGCGACAGCTCCATGCCGACGACCTGGCCCGTAGGTACGCGGTCCACGGCGAGCGACTGCGTCCAGCTCGCCGGGCTGCCATCCGGCGATGTGGCAACCCACACCCGGGTCGCGCTGACGACGTTGACCTCGAACGGCCCGGGCGACACCGACGCGCCGCACCCGCCCGCCGGAGCGACGGTCGAGCCGCGGGTGCCGAAGAAGACGTAGATCCGGCCGGTCGGACCGACCGCGATGCTCGAGGGACCGCCCGAGTCGGCGCACTGCAGGTCTGCCCACGCCTGGCTGCCCGGCAGCGTCGTCGGCACCGGCGGGCCGAACGACGCGCCGTTGTCGGTCGACGTCTGCACCCACATGTTGTGGCTCGCCTCGCCGGACGCGAGGTTGTGCCAGAGCAGGTAGACGCGCGGCAGGTGGGTCGTCGGGTCGTCCGGACCGACCGCGAACCACTGGCGATCCGTGTCGCTCAGGGTCGCGCCGGTGATCGAGTGCCACGTCGCGCCGTCGTCGTCGGAGTAGCTGTTGCGGAACGAGATGACGCCCTTGGTCCCGGCGAAGTCGAGCTCGCTCGTGATGATCCGGCCGGTCCGGGTCACGACGACGTCGGTGTCGATCGTCGGCATCTCCTGGTCGGTCGGGACGCCCGAGGTCATCGACCAGGTCGTGCCGGTGCTCGCCTTGCGGTAGATGCGGGCGGTGCTGCCGGCGTTGGTGACGACGTACGCGTCACCGTCCGGCGCGATCGCGACGCGCGGCTCGGTGCCGCCATCCGCACCCGAGAGCTTGCTGGTCGTGAAGGTGTACGTCGCGGCGTTCGACGACGGCGCGGCGGCCGCGAGCGCCACGGCGGCGACAAGGACGGCGGGAAACGCGAGCATGCGGCGGCGCACTGGGGGCCTCCATGGAGCGTCGTAGGGGGTTTGGCCGCCCGGACTTCGACGTCGGGGCGAAAAGCCCTGCTTCCTGCTAGATGCCCGGATCGGCGAGGCGGAGGGAGTTGAGCCGCGTCTCGGTCGCGTCGATCTGCGCGACGACCGACGCGACGCTCGGCGCGACCGGCACGTCCGCCTCGCTGTACAGGAAGATGTTGAGCACGTCGTTCGCGCCGACCTGCAGGCCGCGCGTCACGCAGAACTCGCCGAGCGCGAACTCCCACGAGAACACCCCGCCCGACTCGTCGTCGGCGACGTGGCAGTAATACGTGAGGAAGCGGTTGCCCTGCAGCGCGTAGTGGCGGACGCCGCCGCGTCCGACCGACTGGAACACGAACCCGATCGACTCCAGGTCGTCGACGAAGCTCACCGCGACGACCGCCGGATCACCGGGTCGACGCCGTTGACGACGTCGTGGACCGGCTCGCCGTTGACGGCTCTGACGAGGTTCTGCTGGACGGCGACCGCGATACGCAGTCGTGCCTGCGCAGTCGCGCCGGCGACGTGCGGCGACAGCAGGATCCGGTCGTGGTCGCGGAGCGGGCTGCCGGCGGGGAGCGGCTCGGTGTCGTACACGTCGAGTGCCGCGCCCACGAGGTGGCCGTCGTCGAGGAGGTCGAGGAGCGCGCGCTCGTCGACGATGCCACCGCGCGCGGCGTTGACGACGACGGCGCCGCGCGGCAAGCGGCGCAGCCGTTCCGCGTCGAGCAGGCCGCGGGTCTCGTCGCCCAGCGCGATGACGACGACGAGGACGTCGCTCGCCGCGAGCAGGTCGTCGAGGCTGGTGTACGCGGGGTCCGCTCGGGGAGTGCGGGTCCAGAACGCGACCGGGCAGCCCAACGCGCGGAAGCGCTCGGCGGTCGCCGCGCCAACGGCGCCGTAGCCGACGATCCCGACCCGTCGCCCTTGGATCTCCAGGCAACCTCGGGTCGCCAGGTCGAGCTGCGGCCAGCGACCGGCGCGGACCTCGGCGTCCGCCCAGAGCAGGCTCCTGCTCGCGGCGAGCGCGCCGAGGACGCACCACTCGGCGACGGCAACGGCGTTGGCGCCCGCGGTGTTCGAGACCGGGATGCCGCGGGCGGCGCACGCGTCGACGTCGATGTGCTCGACGCCGACGCTCGGCTGCTGGACGAATGCGAGCCGCGGCGCGGCGGCGAGCAGGTCGGCGTCGACCCGGAGCAGCCCGGTGAAGTCGCCGAGCAGGAGGTCCGCGTCGCCGACGGCGGCTCGGGCGGCTTCGGCGGTGCGTTCGGCCGGAACGGTGATCTCGACGGGCAGGTCGGGCGCGAACCCCCGTACCGCCTCCGCGGGCATGGGGACGAGCGCGGTCAGCCGCCAGTCGGTCACGCGGGGATCGTGCCACGCAGCGCGGCGGCGGCCGCGCGCGGGGCGGTTTTTCGTGATCTTGGCGACATCTGGCACGCCGCCACGCTCAGCAATGTCGCCAAGATCACGACGCCGGGGCGCGCCGGCCGCACTGTCACTCCCGTATCACTTGTCACAGGAGTCCCATCTGTCGTACCGTCGAAGGCTGCGGCAGGGGAAGGCCGTCTCGCGTCCGCGCGTGCCCAGTCGGGGTACGCCGCTCTCGGTGAGGCTCCCACGTCATGACCGAGCCGACGATTCCGGCCCGTTCGCGTCCCCGCACTCTCGTCCGCGTGCTCCTCGTCCCGGTGCTGCTCGCGTCGGTGATCGGGGCCGGGGTAGGCCGGCCCATCTGGGTCCGCGTGCACCGCGGCGACACGGTCTCCGAGCTCGCCCTGAAGCACCACACGACCGTCGCCGCGCTGCGCGCCCTCAACAAGCTGCCCGGTAACAACATGATCTTCGAGGGGCAGCGGCTCCGCATCGGCACGATCCCCGTCGTCGTGAAGAAGGCGCCGGCCAAGCCCGCCAAGGCCAAAGTCAAGCGGGTGACGGTGACGTACGTCGTGCGCCCCGGCGACGGCGTCTACCGCATCGCCACGCACTTCTCCGCTGACCCGCGCTGGATCGCCACGCGCAACGACCTGCCGAAGAACTGGATGGTCCACCCGGGCCAGCGCCTCGTCGTCGGCAGCGTGCTCGTCCGGGTCAAGCCCAAGTTCCCGCCGGCGCCCCCGCGGGTGCCCAAGCCGTACGTCCGGTCGCTCATCATCCGGGAGGCGCGCCGAGCCGGGGTCGACGTGCCGCTCGCGCTGGCGCTCGCGTACAACGAGTCCGGGTGGCAGCAGCACGTCGTGTCGAGCGTGGGCGCGGTCGGCGTGATGCAGGTCATGCCGCGGACCGGGCAGTGGGTGTCGACGTACCTCGTCGGGCGGTCGCTCGACCTGCGCAAGGTCGAGGACAACGTCCTCGCGGGGGTGCGCTATCTCGCCATGCTCGTGCGTATCGCGGGCAAGCGAGAACTGGCCATCGCGGGGTACTACCAGGGCCTGACGTCGGTGAAGAAGAAGGGGATGTACAACGACACCAAGGCGTACGTCGCCAACATCCTGGCGCTGCGCCACCGCTTCGGCGGCTGAATCCGACCCTAGACTCGTGAGCGTGGACACCTCGACCGCCGACCCGCTCGTCGGGTCGACGCTCGACGACCGGTACCGCATCGACGCGCGCATCGCGCGCGGCGGCATGGCCACTGTCTACAGCGGCTTCGATACCAGGCTCGACCGCGCCGTCGCCATCAAGGTGATGCACGCGTCGCTCGCCGAGGACGACGCGTTCGTCGAGCGGTTCCGCGGCGAGGCCAAGTCCGCGGCCCGCCTCTCCCACCCGTCGGTCGTCGCGATCTACGACCAGGGCGAGGACGACGGCCGCGTCTATCTCGTCATGGAGCATGTCACCGGGCAGACGTTGCGCGCGCTGCTGCGCCGCCACGACCGCATCCCGGTCGCGCAGGCTCTCGACATCACCGAGGGCGTCCTCACCGCGCTCGTCGCCGCGCACACGGCCGGGCTCGTGCACCGCGACGTGAAGCCGGAGAACGTCCTCGTCCTCCCCGACGGCTCGGTCAAGGTCGCCGACTTCGGACTCGCCCGCGCGATCGAGGCGACGCACCACACGGTCGCCGACGGCACGCTGATCGGCACCGTCGCGTACCTCGCGCCGGAGCAGGTCGCGACCGGCGTCGCCGACCCGCGCACCGACCTGTACGCACTGGGCGTGGTGCTGTTCGAGATGCTCACGGGGACGGTGCCGTACGACGGCGGGACGCCGCTCGCGGTGGCGTACCGGCACGTCAACGAGGACGTACCGGACCCGACGACGGTGAGCGCCGACGTACCGCGGGTTGCCGCGAACGTCGTCCGCGCCGCGACCCGCCGCGACCCCGACGAGCGCTACGCCGACGCCGAGACGATGATCTCCGCCGTCCGCCGCGCGCGCGCCGCCCTCGGCAACGCCGACACGAACGTCATCCACCTCGACGATGCGGCGACGCTCATCACGCCGCTACCCGGGACGACAGCCACACCGCCGAAGCCGCCGAAGGCCGCCAAGGTCCCGAAGCAGCAGCGGCCGGGACGGCGGCGGGTCCTCGTCTTCCTCGCGATCGCAGCGGCGATCCTGCTCGTCGCGGGCAGCGCGGGGTGGTACCTCGCGACGAACCGCTATGCCCACGCGCCACGACTCCTCGGCCTCACGCCCACCGCCGCATCCGCCGCCGCCGAAGACGCGGGCCTGCGGATCAGGACCGGCAGCGCGCAGTACAGCGACTCGGTCGCCGCAGGTCTCATCGCCGCCCAGGACCCGGGCGCGGGCGCCCGCGTGAAGCGCGGGGCGATCGTCGTCATCCATCTCTCGCGCGGGATCCGTACCGTCGTCATGCCGGACGTCGTCGGCAAGAGCGAGAAGGACGCTCGCGCCGCGCTCACCGCGCGCGACCTCGAGGTCGGCACGGTGACCCGCCGCTACGATGACACGGTCGCGAAGGACGTCGTCATCAGCGCGTCGCAGCCCAAGGGCAAGGCGTTGCCTCACGGTACGACGGTGACGCTCGTCGTCAGCGACGGACCGGCGCCCGTCAAGGTCCCCGACGTTCAGGGTCGCACTCTCGACGACGCCACCCGCATCCTCAACGGCGCCGGGCTCAAGGTCAGCGTCACCCGCCAGTTCAGCGACACCGTCCCGAAGGACTCGGTCATCGCGCAGTCACCGACCGAGGGCGAGACCGTCGCGCGCGGTGCGACGGTGACGCTGCGCGTCTCGAAGGGACCGGAGACGGTGCGCGTGCCCGACGTCCGCGGCGAGAAGATCGCGCGCGCGAAGTCGGAGCTCGAAGCCCTCGGGCTGAAGGTCACGGTGCAGCACGTCCGCGGCGGGCACGGCGAAGTCGTCCTCGACCAGGACCCCGCGCCGGGGTCGACGGTGAAGGTCGGGACCACCGTCACGTTGCTGGCGTTCTAGCCAGGCTCTAGCCTCAGACGGGTGCCGCCTCGCAAGCCGTCGCCGGTCGGCGCCCACATCGTCGTCGCCGGAGGACTCGCGAAGGTCGGGCTGCCCTACGCGAGAGAGATCGGCGCCGAGGTCGTCCAGGTCTTCGTGTCCAACCCGCGCGGGTGGACGCTCGGGTCCGGCGACCCGGAGCAGGACCAGGCGTTCCGCGACGGATGCGCCGAGGCGGGCGTCGACGTCTACGTGCACGCGCCGTACCTCATCAACTTCGGCTCCCCCACTGCCACGACGCTCGACAAGAGCGCCGAGTGCCTGCGGCACGCGATCCGGCGCGGGCGGGACATCGGCGCGCGCGGCATCGTCGTGCACGCCGGCAGCGACGTCACCGGCACCGGCATCGACCACGCGTTGCGCCAGGTCCGCGACCGGCTGCGCCCGATCGTCGCTGACCTGCGCGACGGCGACCCCGACCTGCTCGTCGAGTTCACCGCGGGCGGGCGCGGCGCGCTGATGGCGTCGCCGGAGGACGCGCCGCCGTACCTCGACGCGCTGGGCAACCACCCGAAGGCGGGGCTCTGCGTCGACACCTGCCACGCGATGGCCGCGGGTCACGACCTCGCGTTGCCGGGCGGGATGCGGTCGTACCTCTCGGCGGTGGTGAAGCACGCGGGCCGAGGGCGGCTGCGGCTGGTGCACGCCAACGACTCCAAGGACCCGGTGGGCTCGGGCCGCGACCGGCACGAGGTCGTCGGCAAGGGCACGATCGGCAAGGACGCGTTCCGCGAGCTGTTCGTGCATCCGGCGACGAAGGACGTGCCAGTCGTCATCGAGACGCCGGGCGTCGCGGCGGAGCACAAGCGCGACGTCCGCGCGCTGAAGCGGCTACGGACGGACGCCTTGTCCCGATGAACGCGACGTTACCCCGTTGATGCCAGACGTTCGCTGGGCGCGGTTCGCCGACCTGTCGCCGTCCACGCTCTACTCGGCCATCCGGCTGCGCATCGCCGTTTTCGCGGTCGAGCAGTGGTGCGTCTACCAGGACCTCGAC
>CBQZLL010000001.1:0-42831 GCA_967749945.1 uncultured Frankiaceae bacterium | reverse complement strand
GTGCAGGTAGACGACGAACGACCCCGCCGACACGAGCGGCGCGCCGAGCCACAGCCCGTCGGGACGGAACCAGCCGCGGAAGCCGCCCGCGCGGTAGCGGACGACGAGGTACTCGATACCGAGCCCGAACGCGAGGCAGAGCCCGAGGATGCGGGTGAACGACGCGCCCGCCGCGAGCAACCCGGCGGCGACCCAGCGTTCCTGTCGCGCGGCGACCCACGCGGTCGTCGCGAACGCGAGGAACAACGCCTCCGAATACCCCGCGAAGAGGAAGACCGCGTACGGGAAGCAGACGAGGTAGAGGACCGCGCGCCGCCCGGCCTCGGGTCCGTCGTCCGTCGCCGCGAGGTGGTACAGCGCGCAGGCGGCCACCGCGCCGGCGATCAACGACACCAGCAGGCCCGCCGCCGTCCAGTTGCCCGTCACGACGTGCGCGATCCGCAACGCGACCGGCATCCCGGGGAAGTCGACCTCGGTCCGGTCCGCGTAGGCCGTGGTCGGCGGATAGCCGAAGCGCGCGACCTTGACGAACAGGTCCGCGTCCCAGTGTTGCCACAGCCTGAGCCAGGAAGGGACGTCCCTCGCGTTCTTGCCGTGCAGCACCCACGCGGCGCCGAGCCCGGCCATCCCGACAGCGATCCGGCTCGCCAGCCAGATCGGCAACGCCTCCCACATCGCGGTCGTCGCGCTGACGCGGGTCCGGGCCGGACTGGTCATGCGGGCGGGCGTACGGCCCAGCGGCCGAACCCGTCGGCGGCACCGTCGAGGACACCGCCCGCCGGGTCGTCCTCGCCGTCACGGCGGACCACGTCGTGGAACGGCTGGAGGACCTCGCGGACGACGAGCGCCATGACGACGAGCAGCAACGCGTCGCGCAGCAGCACCGCCGCGATGAACCACTCGACCGTGATCCCGTGCTTCGAGTCGCCGAGATGCACGAAGTAGTAGAAGCGCGTGAACATGACGAGGAACTCCGAGCCCTGCCACGCCAGGAACGCGGGCCAGCGCGGCCGCGCGAGCGCCGCGAGCGGGATGAGCCAGAGCGTGTACTGCGGCGAGTTCACTTTGTTGACGAGCAGGAACCCCGCGAGCATGAGGAACAGCACCTGCGGTAGGCGTGGCCGTCGCGGCGCGAGGAGCACCAGCGCACCAACCGCCACGATGACGGCGACGGCGAGCAACGCGGTCACCGTGTTGAGCGTCGTCAGCGTGTAGTCCCAGTGCAGTAGCTCGCGCCCGGCGAACGCGAGCGAGTCCCAGTCGGCACCGCGGCAGCGGTTCAGCGTGAAGAACTTCTCCCACGCGGGCTGCGTCACCGTGACGGTCTTGTTGCCGCGGCACGCCTCGAACGAGAACGACCCCGAGGCGAGGACGAACGGCACGTAGACGAGCGCCGTGGTGAACGCCGCGGCCGCCGTCATCTGCACCCAGTCGGCGAGCCGCCGCGCGCGCAGGCAGAGGAAGAACAGCCCCGCCAGGAAGACGACCGGGTAGAGCTTCGTGGCGATGGCCAGGCCGAACCAGAGCCCGGCCAGCGCGGGTTGTCGTCGCGACCACGCGTAGATGCCCGCGGCGGCGAGGGCGACGGCCGCGAGATCCCAGTTGGTCGTCCCGTGCAGCAGCAGGCCGGGGGCGAGCGCGACGAGCGCGGCGTCCCAGGGTCTTCGGCCGGCGCTGCGCGCGGTGAGGATCGTCATCGCGACCGCGCAGACGAGGAGCAGGGCGGCGGTGACGTCGAAGAAGTCGGCGGCGTCGTCGGAGAGCCCGCCGGCCGCCCACATCAGCCCGCCGATGACGACCGGGTACTCCACCGGGCTGTCCACGTACGGGACCTTGTGGTCGTTGATGCCCTCGCTGAAGTACAGGGCGTAGACGTCGGAGTAGCACAGCCGCGTGTACTGGTAGTGGTTCGCCCAGCCGTGGTACTGGCACGGCAGCTTCATGACGAAGCCGAGGCTGAACGTCAGCATCGTCAGCGCGACGAGGACGCGGATCGGCGTCCAGAACGTCGCCCCGCCGAACCGCGTGTGGTCCCCAGCCGGGCCGCCGACGATGGCCGACGCGTCGCGGACGAACGGGTCGGCGCGCGACGGGGCGGTGATCTTCGCAGTCACCCGCGCATCGTCCCGTACCCGACCTCCAATCGCCACGCTAAGGCGGGTCTGCGCTCTTGGAGGCGGACGCGGGTGCGCTCTCGGTCGGGCTCTGCGACGGGCTGCCGGTACCGTGCGACGGCCCGATCGTCGGCAACGTCGGCACGATGGTCAGCGTCGCCGTCGGGGTCGGGCGCGGCGTCGGCGAGGCGGTGGTCGGCGTCGCGGTCGGCGACGCGGTCGTCGGCGTACCGCCGAACGAGGGCGCCGGGAAGTCCTCGACCGGAACGCCCTCCATGGCCTTCGTCATGTAGTCGTGCCAGATCCGGGCCGGCAAGGTGCCGCCGGTGACCTCGCGGTAGCCGTGCAGGAACGTCAGTGGCGGGATGCGCGCCGTACCGGAGCCGTCGTCGCGCGGCTCGTAGCCCATCCACACCGTGGTCGCGAGCTGCGGGACGAAGCCGGAGAACCACGCGTTGGTGTTGTCGCTCGTCGTCCCGGTCTTGCCCGCGGCGGGACGGCCGATCCGCGCGGCGCGGCCGGTACCCTCGTCGACGACCGCGCGCAGCGCGTGCACCGCGTCCGCGGCCTGGCTCTCGGTGAGCGCCTCGGACGTCTCGGTCTTCGCGGCGTAGAGCTTGGTGCCGTCGGCCGCACGCACCGAGTGGACGAGGTGCCAGCCCGCTGCCTGGCCCTTCGCCGCGAACGCCGCGTACGACGCCGCCTCGTCGACCGGACGCAGGTCGCACGTCCCGAGGAACAGCGTCGCGTCCCGGTTGGCCGAGCAGGTGATGGTGTCGGGAACACCGAGCGCGTGCGCCATGTCGATCGTGTTCGAGATGCCTGCCTTGAGACCGAGCGGGACGTACACCGTGTTGACCGAGTGCGCGGTCGCCGTCGTGAGGTCGATGGCGCCGAACTGCTCGTTGCCGTAGTTCGTCACCTGGTAGCCGTTGAACGTCTGCGGCGACTTCCCGCCGAACGTGCTCTTGAGGCTGATCCCGTCGGACAGCGCGGCGGCGAGGACGTACGGCTTGAACGACGACCCGGGCGCGCGCGGGTTGGTGGCGTAGTTGATGAACGACTTGTCGCCCTTGCCGCCGAAGTCGCGGCCGCCGTACATGGCGACGACCTTGCCTGTCCCCGGCTCGATCGAGACCAGCGCGGCGGCCGGGTCCTTCGCCGGGTCGTCGAGGACGTCCTCGACGGCGGCGATGGCCGCGGCCTGGCGGCGCTTGTCGATCGTCGTCCGCACCCGCAACCCGCCGCTGTAGATCTCCGAGTCGGTGAACCCGTTGCGCCGCAGCTCTTGGCGAACCGTGTCGACGACGTAGCCCATCGGGCCGGAGCCCGCCCCGCCGGCCTTCGTGCCCGTCGCGCGGCGCGGCAGGATGTGCGGGTACTTGGCCGCGTCGGCCTGCTCGCGGGTCACCTTGTGCATCGTCACCATGCCGTCGAGGACCGAGGTCCAGCGCCGCTTCGCGGTGTTCGGCGCGATGGCCGGGTCGCCGCCCTCGGGCGACCGGATCAGCGCGGCGAGCACCGCGCCCTGTTCGAGCGTGAGCCGCTTCGCGGGGACGCCGAAGTACGCCCGCGCCGCGGCCTCGATGCCCGACGCGCCGCGACCGAAGTAGATCGTGTTGAGGTACCACTCGAGGACCTGGTCCTTCGAGTACGTGCGGTCGAGCTTCACCGCGATGACCGCCTCGCGGAACTTCCGCGCGAACGTCCGGTGCTGCGTGAGGTACGCGTTGCGGGCGTACTGCTGGGTGATCGTCGAGCCGCCCTGCTTCGCGCCATGGCCGAACACGTCCTGGAACGCCGCCCGCGCGATACCGGTGAACGAGATGCCCGGGTGCTTGTAGTAGCCACGGTCCTCGGCCGCGAGGACGGCGTTGCGGACCTGCTCGGGGACGTCGGCGAGCGGGATGTCGACGCGGTTCTCCTTGGCGAGGATGCCGAGCCGCGAGCCGTCCGCGAACTCGATCGTCGTCGCCTGGGCGCGGTCGATGTCGGACGGCAACGGGACGCGCGCGGCGGCGTAGATCGCCCCGAGCAGGGCGACGAAACCGAGGAACAGGCCGACGACACCGAACGTGACCACCCGTTTGCCGCGCGGCGTGAGGCGGTTCCACCGGCGGCGGAGGAACCCTTGGTGTCGTGCTTTCGGACGGGGGCGGGACGTACGGGGGGCTGGGGTCATCGTGAGGGAATGCTGCCCTACCCGGACGAGCGCGAACCGCTGCGACGCGCGCGGAGCCCGTCGGTGCCGAGGACGTAGCTCGACACCAGGTGGTTCCACGCGCAGTCGCGACAGACCTCGACGACGTACACGGTGAACTCGGCGTACTGCCGCTCCAGCGCGGCCAGCTCGGCGGTCGCGCGGACCCGCCCGGACGTGTCCCGGAACGCGTCGCCGTAGGTGTACGTGACGTGGATCAACGGCCCCTTCTTGCACACCGGACAGGGCGTCTCGGTCGCCTCGCCGTGGTACTTGGCCGCCCGCAGCAGGTACGGGTGCGCGTCGCACACGTCCATGACCGACGCGCGGCCGGAGAAGAGGTCGAGCAGCGTCGCGCGCCGGGCCAGCCCGTAGTCGACCAGCGCGCGCTGCGTTCGTAACACGCCATCAAGGCTAGCGGGTGACCGGGAGTGTCCGGCAGGCGAACCCCACGTGCTGTCCGGGGATCTCTCAGGTGCACCATTCGTCTCCCGGAAGGAGCGCAGCATGGCGGCACACCGCCTCATCGCGCTGGTCGCCGCGGTCTTGGCTACCGTCCCGATCGGTCCGGTCGGAGCGCGGACGACGGGGGCACCGGCTCGGCCGGGTGCCGTGGTGTCCGGCTCGTGGACCGTTCGCGACGGGGTGCTCGGTGGCGAAGCCGGCCCGGTGGTCGCGGCTGCCGTACGGCGGCTTCAGGACGTGCTCCTGACCCGGCCGCACGACGGTCGCGCGGTCCGGACGGAGATCCTCGACGCGGCCGCGGCGGGTCTGGGCGGTGCCGAGCCGACGGCACCCGCGGCGGTGACCGGTACTCCGACCCAGACGGTCCTCTACGGCTTCCCGGTGGGTGACTTCGACGGCGACGGGCGGGCCGACGTCGTGACGATGCGCCGCACCTACGAGGTCGCCGCGCCGTACTTCGCCAGCACCGAGCTGGTGGCCCACCGCGGCCGCGACGGTGCCGTGCTGTGGCGCCGGTCGTTCCCCGGCGCCGTTCACCTGAAGCCCGGCAAGGTCGGGCCGACCGGGACGCCGGGACTCCTCGTGGAGTGCCTGGAGTTCACGCCGGCGGCCGCGCCGCTGTACGGAGAGACCACGCGGTTCCTCGGAATCGACGACTCCGGCGCGACGGCCTGGGAACGGTCCTTCCCGTCGGTAGCCGCGTACGACGCGTCCACGCTCGGCCTGGTCGAGCCGGCGTTCACGTTCGCCGTCGACGCCTACGACGCGGCGCCAGGGCCGGCGGACGACCTGCTCCTGACGAGCGTCACCGTGCTTGGTCTGGTCGGTCAGGCCCAGCTGATCGACGGCGCGACCGGGGCGATCGGACCGGTCGGACCGCCACAGCTGGGGGCGATCCCGTGGCCGGTCCCCGACCTGTCCGGCGATGGGCTCGGGGACGCCGTCTTCCTCGGCCCGGAGGACCTGGTCTCGGCGTACCGGGCGGTCGACAGCCACCCCCTGTGGGTGGTGCGGGACGAGCTCTCGATGGGTACCGCGGCGGTCTGGAGAGCCGGCGACGTGAGCGGGGACGGCCTCGCCGACCTCGCCGTCGCCGACTACGCGGCGGCGCGGTTCGCCGTACTGTCCGGGGCGGACGGGGCCGAGCGCTGGCGCGGCGCGGGCGCCTTCACGGTGCCGCTCGGCGACGTCGACGGCAACGGTCGGGACGACGTCGTCGCGGTCGACTTCCGCAACGACCAGGGCGTGTGGGGGCTCGGGTTCCGCTCGTACGCCGACGACGGCCGGCTGCTGCACGCGAGCGCGCACGCGCTGGCGCTGCCCCAGCGGTACCGGGGAACCGGACACTTCACGATCAGCGACGTGCAACGCGACGGCATCGCCGACGTCACCTTCGGCCTGGCGCTCACCGACCGTGACACCGGCGTGCGTACGACGATCGGCGGTGGCATCGACGGCGCCACCTGGGAGCCGTTGCACTCGACGCCTGTGTCGGCACCGGTCCGGCACGCGCTGGACGGCGCCGGCACCGACTTCGTCCAGGCACTCCAGGACGGAGCGGACCGCCTGCCGATCCTCGGTGTCCAGGGTGACACCGGCTCGCCGCTGTGGAAGACGACACTGCGCGGGCCGGACGCGGTCGAGAGCGGCCTGGTCCCGTTCGACAGCATCCAGGACGCCGAGATGACCGGGGACCGCTGCTCCGACGTGGTCGTCAGCGTCGTGAGCGGGGGGGAGGGCAGCACGGTCGTCGTGCTCGACGGCGGCAACGGCCACCTGCTCTGGGGCGAGAAGCTGCTCGCGGACGGAACACCGGACCGGGTCCCGGCGCCGACGTACGGCCCGGATGCCAACCGGGCGTGCTGAGCCGGAAAAGGCTCCGACGCGCGAGCCCGCGCCACTCCGAACGCAAGCAGATGTGGCGTGTCGAGTTGACGAACGCGAGGTGAACGACCTAGGGTCCGATATATCGAGCCGATACATCCACGCGATGTATCGAGCGGACTCCCGAGGAGGTGGCTGGGCATGGTACTGGAGTTCGCCATCCTCGGCCTCCTGCACGAGAGCCCGCTGCACGGCTACGAGCTCCGCAAGCGGCTCAGCCTCATGCTCGGCCACTTCCGCGCGTTCTCGTACGGCTCGCTCTATCCGTGCCTCAACCGCATGGACGCCAACGGCTGGATCACCAAGGACGCCAGCGGTGTCGTCGGTCCCAGCCGCCGCGCGAAGGTCGTCTACAAGCTGACGGCCGAAGGCAAGGAGCACTTCCAGGAACTGCTCGCCGAGGGCGGGCCCTCCCAGTGGGAGGACGAGACGTTCGGCGTGCACTTCGCGTTCTTCGCGCAGACCGACGCGAACACGCGGCTGCGGATCCTCGAGGGCCGGCGCAACCGGCTCGAGGAGCGCTCGGCCGGGTTCCGGGCGGGCCTGACGCGGACGCGGGAGAAGCTCGACGCGTACACGCTCGCGCTGCAGGAGCACGGACTCGAGTCCGTCGAACGCGAGGTTCGCTGGCTCAACGAGCTCATCGCCAGTGAACGCACCAAGCAAGCCTGACCACCGACCGGAACGACCGAAGCAAAGGGAGCACCACATGGGCTCGGTACGCGTCGCCATCGTCGGCGTCGGCAACTGCGCCTCGTCGCTCGTCCAGGGCGTCGAGTACTACCGGAACGCGGACCCGGACACGCGGGTCCCCGGGCTCATGAACGTCGCGGTCGGTGGCTACCACGTCCGCGACATCGAGTTCGTCGCCGCGTTCGACGTCGACGGCAAGAAGGTCGGCCGTGACCTCTCCGAGGCCATTGCCGCGAGCGAGAACAACACCATCACGTTCGCGGACGTGCCGCCGCTGAACGTCGAGGTGCAGCGCGGCCACACCCTCGACGGGCTCGGCAAGTACTACCACGAGATGATCGACGAGTCGGACGCCGACCCGGTCGACGTCGTCCAGGCGCTGCGCGACGCGCACGCGGACGTGCTCGTCTGCTACCTGCCGGTCGGCTCCGAGGACGCCGCGCGCTTCTACGCGCAGTGCGCCATCGACGCGGGCGTCGGCTTCGTCAACTGCCTGCCGGTGTTCATCGCGGGCACGCCGGAGTGGGCGGAGAAGTTCCGCGCCGCGGGCGTCCCGATCGTCGGCGACGACATCAAGAGCCAGGTCGGCGCGACGATCACGCACCGCGTGCTGGCGAAGCTGTTCGAGGACCGCGGTGTCGTCCTCGACCGCACGATGCAGCTCAACGTGGGCGGCAACATGGACTTCATGAACATGCTCGAACGCGAGCGCCTCGAGTCGAAGAAGATCTCGAAGACGCAGGCGGTCACGAGCCAGCTCTCCCACGACATCGGCAAGAGGAACGTGCACATCGGCCCGTCCGACTACGTCGGCTGGCTCGACGACCGCAAGTGGGCGTACGTCCGCCTCGAGGGTCGCGCGTTCGGCGACGTGCCGCTCAACCTCGAGTACAAGCTCGAGGTCTGGGACAGCCCCAACTCCGCGGGTGTCGTCATCGACGCGCTGCGCTGCTGCAAGATCGCGCTGGACCGCGGCATCGGTGGCCCGCTGCTCGGGCCGTCCTCGTACTTCATGAAGTCGCCGCCGGAGCAGTACCGCGACGACGAGTGCCGCCGGCTCACCGAGGAGTTCATCGCGGGGGTGTGACGCCTCATCCATTTCGTGAAGGCCCGGCTCCCGGTCAGGGAGCCGGGCCTTTTCGTTAGGTTTTGGGGCTGATGCCTGCTACTTGTGGCCCGTCCTGACCGCCCATACCGTTCACGACTGTTTGGGCGGTTTCTCCCGATCTGTGGGAGTCCCTCGTCGACGGTTCGCCCCTACGGCAAGGCCGTCGGCTCCACCAGAAGGAGGGCACGTTGAAGAAGCTCCTCATGGCCACGCTCGCGGTCGGGATGCTCACGGTCTCGGCGCCGATCGCGGCGCACGCCGCGCACACGAGCTACCGCGGCGGTTGCGGCTTCGCGACGCTGAACGACACGACTCCCGGCGGCCAGCTCGGCGGCCAGGACGTGTGGAACGGCGAAGTAGACATGGAGATCATCGCCACCGACAGCTCGGCGAACAAGGTGCCGCAGCCGTTCGCCATCAGCGCGTTCTGCGAGCTCCTCGTGAACGGCGTGAGCCAGGGCACCGTGCTCGGCCCGCAGTCGGGCATCGGCTTCGTCGCCGCGGTCGGCCAGATCCAGTTCACCGCGTCGACAACCGACATCGTGTCGCTGTGCGACAACGTCACGGTCGACGGTGAGTCCACCCGCAACTGCACCGACGCCGTGATCACACAGATCATCCCGCAGCCGGTCATCGACCTGCTCGACATGGTCATCAACACAGCGATCGACGCGCTGAACACCGTGAACGACCTGCTCAACCAGCTCGTCTTCGAGCCGACCGACTTCGTGACCTGCACCGCGCTCGTGGCGCTGCAGGGCACGGTGAACGGCCTGAACCAGCCCGGAATCGCGCACATCGACTCCGACGGCGACCTCCACCTCGGTGGCGCCGTTCTCGCGGCGCTGGGTGCCGACACGAGCGACCCGGACTACGACCTGTTCTGGGACTGCCCGCCGTACGGCGTCTGACCTAGCTAGCGGCACGTCCGAGGCCCGGTCCCTGCACGGGGGCCGGGCCTCGCCCCTTTCCCCTCGGTCCGGCATGGGAAGGCCCAGATGAAGCGACTCCTCGCGGCGACCCTCGCGGTCGGCCTGCTGACCGTCTCGGCGCCGATCGCGGCGCACGCATCCCACACGAGCTACCGCGGCGGGTGCACGTTCGTGACGCTGAACGACACGACCCCCGGTGGCCAGCTCGGCGGCCAGGACGTGTGGAACGGCGGAGTGGCGGCGATCGTGGTCGCCACCGACAGCTCGGCGAACACGGTGCCGATGCCGTACTCCATCACCGCGTGGTGTGAGGTCACGATCAACGGCGTGAGCGTGGGTCCGGTGGCCGGACCGCAGTCCGGTACCGGTGCCGTCGTCCTCGTCGGCCAGCTGCAGTACACCGCCTCGACCACCGACGTCATCTCGATCTGCACCCACGTCGTCGTCGACGGCGAGACGCACGCCGACTGCGATATCGCCGTGACCACCCAGCTCCTCCCGGAGCCCGTCCTCGACGTGCTGGATCTCGTCGTCGGCACGGCCTTCGACGCGGCCAACCAGGTGTTCGACCTGGTCAGGGTGATCGTCCTCGCCGTCGAGCCGACGGTCTGCACCGGCCTCATCGCCCTCGCGCCGCTCGTCAACCTGCTGCCGCCGTCCGTCGTCCACGTCGACACCGACGGCGATCTGCTGCTCAACGGGTGGCAGTACTGGGACTGCCCGCCGTACGGGGCGTAGGCCTGACCAACGCCTCTGGACGTGTCCGGCCGGCCCGGGTCAGAGTCGGGGTAGTCGACCGATCGGGAGGTTTCATGTACGGCACCGTCATGATCGCGAAGCTCAAGGGCAGCCTCGAGGACCTGCGCCAGATCGAGAAGGAGTGGGAGGCCGAGTACCCGGCCAAGGGCTTCGTCGGGCAGGACATCCTCGTCGGAGACGACGGCGAGACCGTCGTGTCGATCGTCCGGTTCGCCAGCAAGGCCGAGTACGTCGCGCTCGCCGACAACCCGAAGCAAGACGACTGGTGGCGCACCAAGATGCAGCCACTGCTCGGCGACGACGTGCAGTGGATCGACGGCGAGTGGGAGCTGGGCGCCCGCTGACGGTACGGTCTCCGGCCGTGGACGACGTGCTGCGGCGGTGGGGTGGCGAGTTCGCGCTGACGGCGTACGACGAGCCGTCCGGCGCCTACCTCTTCATCGCCGTGCACTCGACCCGGCTCGGTCCGGCCGCGGGCGGCACCCGGCTGAAGACGTACGCCTCGGCCGGCGACGGGCTGGCCGACGCCTGCCGGCTGGCCGAGGCGATGACGTTGAAGATGGCGGTCGCCGGCCTGCCGATGGGCGGGGGCAAGTCGGTCCTCGCGGTGCCCGGCGAGCTCGACCTGGCGACCCGGCGCGACCTGCTGCTGCGCCACGCGCGCAACGTCGACCTGCTCGGCGGCCGCTACCGCACCGGCCCGGACATGAACACGAACTCCGCCGACATGGACACGCTGTCGGAGGTGACGCCGTACGCGTTCGGCCGCAGCGTCGCGAACGGTGGCAGCGGCAGCAGCGCGCCCGACACCGCGGTCGGGGTCTTCCACGGGATCGTCGCCAGCGTCGCGCACGTGTACGGCTCGCCGGACCTCACCGGCAAGCGGGTGCTCGTGCAGGGCGCGGGCGCGGTCGGCGAGCCGCTCTCCGAGCTGCTGGTCAAGGCGGGCGCGCACGTGATCGTCAGCGACGTGGCTCTGGACCGGGTCGAGTCGCTGTACGACCGGCTCGGCGTCGAGGTCGTCGCGCCCACCTCGGACATCGACACCGAGTGCGACGTGTTCGCGCCGTGCGCGACGGGTGGCGTCCTCGACGCGACGACGATCCCGCGGCTGCGCTGCCGCATCGTCGCCGGCGCCGCGAACAACCCGCTCGCCGACAACCACCGCGACGGCGAGGCGCTCCGCGCGGCCGGGATCCTCTACGCGCCGGACTTCGTCATCAACGGCGGCGGCGCGATCCACCTGATCGGGTACGAAGCGCTCGGCTGGACCGCCGAGCAGGTCGAACGCGGCCTGGTCGGGATCGGCGACGCGCTGACGCACATCTACCGCGACGCGGATGCCGCCGGCATCAGCACCGAGGAGGCCGCCGAACGCCTCGCCGCCACCCGCCTCGCCGCCGGCTGAGGCCGGGAGTCAGCCGGTCGGGACCGCGCGGGTGGCGAGCTGGACGAGCAGCTCCTCGAGGATCGCGGCGCGCTGCTCGGCCGCGACGAGGTCGATCTCGGCGCGCGCGGCGTGGTCGGCAGCGACGGAGGCACGGCGTTCGAGGTCGCGGCGGGCGGTGACGTCGGCGTAGCGGCAGACGACCGCCTCTGCGTCGCCGAGATCGTCCGTCACGGTCTGCGCGGTCGCCGTGCACCAGCGCACGGTGCCGTCCTCGCGGGTCACCTTGAGCACGATCGTCTCGCCGCGGACGGCCCGCAGCCGCCACTTCGGGAAGTCGACGACGTCGACGTCGCGACCGTCCTCGTCGGCGATGGAGAGGACCGAGGCATACGGACCGTCGCCCGAACGACGCCCGCGCCGGACGCCGAGGAGCTGCGACGCGGCGACGTTGCCGGCAAGGATTCGGGACGTTTCGTCGAGCACGACGACGGCGACGTCGAGGCTGTCCAGGACGTCGTGCAGCAGCCGCGGCTGGTACGGCATGAGAGCGGTGCGCAGCCGGCGGTCGCGGTCCATGCTCGGGATGGTGCGCCGCGGCAGGATGCGCGGCTATGGCCCCTTGTGGTCATCTTGCGGGGTGCCCTTCGCCACGGACCTCCGTGCGGTCCTGCGCGAACCGCACTTCGGACGGCTCTACGCCACCCGTTTGCTCGGCCAGGCGGCCGACGGCGTGTTCCAGGTCGCGCTCGCGAGCTTCGTGTTGTTCTCCCCGGAGAAGCAGGCGACGGCAGGGCGGACCGCGGCCGGTTTCGCGACCTTGCTGCTGCCGTACTCGGTGGTCGGACCGTTCGCCGGAGTCTTCATCGACCGGTGGCGGCGGCAGACGATCCTCGTCCGCGCCAACCTCGTCCGCGCCGCGCTGATCGTGCTCGTCGCGGGTCTCGTCGCGAACGGCGTCGAGAGCCCGGCGTTCTACGTCGCCGCGCTCGCGGTGCTCAGCGTCAACCGGTTCTTCCTCTCCTCGTTGTCGGCGTCCCTGCCGCACGTCGTCCGCCCGGGCCGGCTCGTGCTCGCGAACTCGGTGTCCACGACGTCCGGCACCGTGATGGCCGTCGTCGGTGGCGGCATCGGGTACGCCGTCAACAGCGTGGCCGGCGACGCGTACGTCGTCCTCGCGGCGGGCGTCCTCTACCTCGGGTCGGCGTGGGTCGCATCCCGGCTCGACGTCGACCTGCTCGGACCCGACCCGGACGACGAGCGGGTGTCGACGGGCGACGCGTTGCGCGCGGTCCTCGGCGGCATCGCCGCGGGCGCGCGGCACGTCTGGCGCAAGCGAACGCCCGCGTACGCGCTGCTCGCCATCTCCGCGCACCGCTTCTTCTACGGCCTCTCGACGGTCGCGACGTTGCTGCTGTACCGCAACTACTTCCACGACCGCGGCTTCTTCCGCGCCGGGCTCGACGGGCTCGGGCAGGTGCTCGCGGCGTCGGCGATCGGCGTCCTGATCGCGGCGTTCGTGACGCCGGCAGCAGCGCGGCGGATCGGCAAGGACGCGTGGATCGTCGCGGTGCTCGCGGGCGCGTGCGTCGTCGAGATCGCGTTCGGCTTCCCGTATACGCAGCCCGCGTTCCTCGCCGCCGCGCTGCTGCTCGGGCTGGTCGCGCAGGGCTCGAAGATCTGCGTCGACACGATCGTGCAGGAGACCGTCGCGGACGCGTACCGCGGCCGGGTGTTCGCGTTCTACGACATCCTCTTCAACGTCACGTTCGTCTCGGCCGCGGTCGTCGCGACGGTGCTGCTGCCGAACTCCGGCAAGTCCTACGCCGTCCTCACCGTGATCTCGGTCGGCTACGGCCTCACGGCACTCGGCTACCTCGCGGTCACAACCGGATCGGGCCGATCGAGACCGGCGGCGTCGAGATGATGCTCTGGATCACGTCGACCGGGCCGGGGGTTGCCGTGTCCGTGGGCTCGTCCGTGGGCTCGTCGGTCGGCTTCGGGCCGGGCGTCTTGCTGGTCGTCGGCGACGGACCGCCCGACGGTCCGCTCGTCGTCGTCGGGCTCGGGCCAGGACCACCGGTGCTGGTCGGGCTCTGCGACGGTTCCGGCGTCGGGCCGAGCCGGAGCACGTCGGCGAGCGCCGAGCCCACGTCCACCGCGGTCGTCCGCACGAGCCGCGCGACGACGCCCCACGAGCCGCCGTCAGCCCGGAGCCGCCGGGCCTGCACGACGAGCCTGCCACGCGTCGGTTCGTCGGAGCCGGCGGCGCGGCCAATGGCTTCGGGCAGCAGGAGATCGCTCGGCGGGGCGTCCGGCGGGGGTTCGAACGACGCGGGCACGGCGAGCGCGCCCGGGCTGTCGAGCCCGTCGGCCAGGTCGTTGAGGTGTACGTCGTCGGCGACGACGTCGGCGATGACCGAACGCTCCCAGTCGTCGTCGCGCAGGTGCAGTGGCAGCCCGCGTTCCGGGAGCGAGCGGCCCGCGACGCTGACCTGGTAGAGCGTCGGGAGGCGCAGCTTCGGTCCGGTGGCGGTCCTGACCCGCGCGTCGGTGGAGAGCGCGGCAACGAGGACGGAAAGCCGGCGTTCGATCCGCACCGCGCCCTCGCCGACGTCGTCGACGATCGTGTCGGCGACGTTGACGGTGACGCTCGGACCGCGGCGGCGGTCGACGAGCACCGAGCCCTTGTCCAACGTCACGTTCGCGCCGTCGGGCACCTTGACCTCGCTGTTCGGGCCGAGGACGACGCGGCGGCCGCGGACGACCAGCGTCGCGGTACCACCCGTCGTCGTCCGGACCCGGTCGCGCTTGCGGAGGTGCGCGCCGTCGACGGCGACGTGCTCGCTGCCGCCGGACAGGACGTACGCATGGGTGACGTCGGACAGCGTCACCGGCTCGTCCTTGACCGCGGTGAACCGGCACCCGGTCACCGAGATCGCGATACAGGCGCACGCCACCAGGGCGTGTCTCCCGGATCGGCGCCGGCGCGAGCGGGCCCCGCGCAGCAGGTGACGGGTCCGGGAGACAGGCCCTAGGGCGACGCCCGTGCCATGGATCTTTCGACGCACATCGTCATCATCGGGGCGCGCGCACCGCCCGCCCATGCGCCGCGCGGACCATTGTCCCTAGTCACAAATGACTAAGGGCCCACGCTTTCAGCAAGGCGACCGCCTCGTCGTGCGGGACGGGACCGCGCTCCATCCGTTCCTCGAGCAGGTACCGGTACGCCTCGCCGACGAGCGGTCCCGGCGGGATCCCGAGGACCTCCATGATCTCCCGGCCGTCGAGGTCGGGCCGGATCGCGGCGAGCTCCTCGGCCTTGGCCAGCTCGGTGATCCGCTCCTCCAACGTGTCGTACGACGCCGCGAGACGTTCCGCCTTGGCCCGGTTGCGGGTCGTGCAGTCGGACCGGACGAGCGCGTTCAGCCGGGGCAGCAACGTGCCCGCGTCGCTGACGTAGCGGCGAACCGCCGAGTCGGTCCAGCCCATCCGGTAGGTGTGGAACCGCAGGTGCAGCTCGATGAGCCGGCACACGTCGTCGACGAACTGCTTCGGGTACTTCAACGCGCGCAGCCGCTTGCGGGCGAGCTTCGCGCCGACCACCTCGTGGTGGTGGAACGACACCCCGTCGGGTCCGATCTCGCGGGTCAGCGGCTTGCCGATGTCGTGCAGCAACGCCGCCATCCGCAACGTGAGGTCGGGCCCGGTGGGCTCGCGGGCGATCGCGTTCTCCAGCACCGCGAGCGAGTGCAGGTACACGTCCTTGTGCCGGTGCACCGCGTCGATGGCGAGGCGCATCGCGGGCAGCTCGGGCAGCACGATGTCGCCCAGGCCGGTGTCGACGAGGAGGGTCAGGCCGCGGACCGGCTCGGGCGCGAGCAGCAGCTTCGACAGCTCGACCTGGATGCGTTCGGCGGAGACGATCGCGAGGCGTTCGGCCATGCCGGCCATCGCCGCGACGACCTCCGGCGCGGGCGTGAAGCCGATCTGCGCGGCGAACCGCGCGGCTCGCAGCATCCGCAGCGGGTCGTCGCCGAACGACGCCTCGGGGGTCCCCGGTGTCCGTAGCGCGCCGTGCGCGAGGTCGCGCAAGCCGCCGTACGGATCGACGAACTCGTGGCCAGGCAACGCGACCGCCATCGCGTTGACGGTGAAGTCGCGGCGGCCGAGGTCAGCGTCGATCGTGTCGCCGTACACGACTTCGGGCTTGCGGGAGGCGGGGTCGTACGACTCGGCACGGAACGTCGTGATCTCGCACCGCACCGAGCCCCGCGCGACGCCGATCGTGCCAAAGGCACGCCCCGTCTCCCACGTCGAGCCCCAGTCCTCGACGAGGTGCAGCACGTGTTCGGGGCGGGCGTCGGTCGCGAAGTCCAGGTCGTCGCCGAGGCGGCCGAGCAGCGCGTCGCGCACCGACCCGCCGACGAGATACAGGGTGTGCCCGGCCGCGGCGAACCGGCGGCCGAGGTCGTCGGCAACGGGCGCGATCCTGAGCAGCTCGGCGACGGCGTGCCGCTGAGCGTCGGTGAGGCGGGACACGGGGAGTCAGCGTACGGCGTCCCGGGAACCCGGTTTCCCGGCGCGGGAGCACGGGTACCTCCGGGGGTCGCCCGGCGGGCTTCCGCCGAGCCGTTCGAACGCCTAGTGTGGCGTGGATCGACCGACGGGAGCTTTGATGCGCGGGCCCCTCGATCTGAGCCGGGAACTGCTGGAAGCCGAGGTCATGCACGAGTTCGTGCACCTTCGGCGGCGGATCGACAACGCCACCGAGTTGCCCGACGTGCTCGGCGTCGCCGCCACCTCGTGCCTGGCCGTCCGGCTGTTCGACAGCGACGTCGGCCTGGTCGCGGCGTTCGTCCCCGCGCACGGCGCGGTCGCGACGACCGCGCTCGCGCAGGCCGCCGGCGCCCGGGCGATCCGGCCCACCGCCCCGGCCCGGGTCAGCGCCGTCACGGACTGTCACCCTTCGCTGGTGACCCCCGTAGGGCTGCCCCGCGACGTGCGGGCGGTGGCCGACAGCGTGCTCCGCGACCAGGAAGTCGTGTACACGGCGACGGGCGACGGCAGTACGGCGCTGAAGATCCGGTCGGCCGACCTGCTCGCGCTGACGGGCGCCGCGCTCGCGATCCTCGTCGAGCCGGGACCGGTCATCGAGGTTCTCCAGCGAAGCGCCGACACCGTCTGGCGGGAGACCTCGATGGGGACGCCCGCGACCCTCCGCTAGCTAGTAGGGCTTGGCGCAGAACCTCGTGATCTTGGCGAGGTTGTGCACCATATGCGTGCAGAACATCGCCAAGATCACGAGATGTGGGCGGCGAAGCACGCCGCGACGAGCGTTTCGCCAAGCCCCACCAGGGGTCTCACCCCCGCCCGGCACCACGCATAGGATCGGGCGCGTGCCCAGTCCCCCGTCCGCACCGCGACGTCAGCGGCTGCGGCGCGTCGAGGAGACCTCGGCGGGCGGCATCGTCCTCGACGTCGCCGAGCCTGGCGCGAACGCCGCGCTCATCGGCCGGATCGACCGGCGCGGGCGGCTGCTCTGGTCGTTGCCGAAGGGCCACCTCGAAGAAGGCGAGTCGCCGGAGGCCGCGGCGGTCCGCGAGGTCGCCGAGGAGACCGGGATCACCGGCGAGGTGCTCGCGTCGCTCGGGTCGATCGACTTCTGGTTCGTCGCGGACGGGCAACGCGTGCACAAGACCGTGCACCACTACCTGCTCGTCCGGGTCGCGGGTGAGTTGTCGGACGCGGACATCGAGGTCGCCGAGGTTGCCTGGGTGCCGTTGGGCGAGGCGGTCGACCGGCTCGCGTACGCCGACGAGCGCGCGCTCGTGGAGAAGGTGCCGGCGCTCCTCGCGGAACCCGCGTGAGACTCGTCCGGGCTCTCGCCGCACTGGCCCTGTGCGCGGTAACGGGCGGCCCGGCGTCGGCGCAACCGGAGCCCGACGAGACGGCCGTCCGCGTCGACGTCCGCGCGATGTCGACGGCGCTCGTCCCCGACGTCACGCGCAACCTCGTCATCCGCGCCCGCGTGGTGAACACGAGCACCGAGCCCGTCCGCCAGCTCCGCGTCGGCCTGCGCTTCGGCCAGCCGCTGCGCGGACGTTCGTCGATCGCAGCGGGTGGCGCGCCCGCACGGATCGGCACCCGCGTCGCCGACCGCGACGTCCCCGAGGTGGAGCTCGCGCCGGGCGGGACGGCGGAGGTCAACTTCGACGTGCCGCTCGGCGACCTGCCGTTCCGCCGGAGCACTACCGACGCGATCCATCCGATGCGGATCGAGGTGCGGTCGCGGTTCCGCGTCGTGGGGGCGGCGGACACGTACGTCATGTGGTGGCCGCGCGCGCAGCCGAAACTGCGCGTCGCGTGGGTGTGGCCGCTCGTCGAGCCGTCGCACCGCAGCCTCGGCGACGACTTCTTCGACGACGGCCTGACCGCCGCGGTCGACGGCGGGCGGCTCGACACGTTGCTCCGCGTCGGCGCCGGGAGCCCGGCGCCGGTGACGTGGGCGGTCGACCCCGAGCTGCTCGACTCGCTGCACCGGATGACCGGGCCGTACACCGTCCGCGGCGAACGCGGGACCGACGCCGTCGCCGCGAAGGAGTGGCTGGACCGCGCCCGGGCCGCGTTGCACGACGCGAACGTGCTCCCCCTCCCGTACGCCGACCCGGACCTCGCGACGACCGCGACCGGCGCGCTTGCCGTCGACACGGGGCGGGCGTTCCAGGCCGGGCGGGAGCTGCTCCGCCGCGACCTCGGCACCGAGGGCGACACCCGGATCGCGTGGACGCCGAACAAGACCGTCGATCCGGCGGTCGAGTCGTTGCTGACCGGGCAGGGCGTCAAGGGCGTGCTCGTCCCCGAGTCGGCGTTGCGGCTGACCGAGGAGCTGTACTACACACCGACCGCACCGACGCCGCTCACCGAGGATCCACTCGGCTCGAGCACCGCGCTCGTCGCCGACGAGCAGCTCAACCGGTTCGTCGCCGAGCCGACCGGCACCGACGGCCCGCGCCTTGCGGCGCAACGCTTCCTGGCCGACACCGCGATGGTCGCACTGGAACGTCCCGGCGACACCCGCGATGTCGTCGTCGCTCCGCCGCGGACGTGGGAGCCGGTCCGCGAGTTCGCCGCGCAACTGCTGACGCAGACGGCGAGTGCACCGTGGCTCGTCCCTGTCGGTCTCAGCACGGTGCTCGCCGACCCGCTGAGCACCGCCGCGCGGACGCGGACGCCACCCGCGGGCGGGATGCTCCAGGCCGACCAGGTCCGCCGGGTCCTCGACGAACGCCGTCGCCTGCAACGCGTCCGCGGCATCCTGACCGACCCCAAGCACGCGCCGGTCGAGCTCGCCGACCTCGACGACGCGTTGCTCCGCGCGGTGTCCGCGCAGTGGGGCGACGACGCGAGCGGTGGCCAACAGCTCGTCAACACCGTCGACGCCGGCATCCAGCGGCAGCTCGACCGGCTCCGCGTCGTGACGGGCGGGACCGTCGTGATGACCGGCCGCAGCGGCCGGATCCCGCTGACGTTCGAGAACGACCTCGGCCAGACGGTTCGCGTCCGGGTCCGCGTCGACTCGCGCAAGCGGCTGCGGCTCGAAGGCGCGCACACGTATGAAGCGCGCACCGGCGAGGAGATCGCCATCCCGCCGGGCGGGTCGACGCTCGTCATCAGGGGCAAGGCGACGACCGGCGGCCTGTTCCGCATCAAGGTCGACGTGCTGTCGAGCGACGGCACACCACTCGGCATCGGGACCACGCTGTCGGTGCGGTCCACGGCGTACGGCGCCGTCGCGCTCGTCGTGACCGGCGTGGCGTTCGGCTTGCTGCTGGTCGCGTCGGCGACCCGGCTGCTGCGCCGCCGCCGTGGCGGCCCGCCGCCGACCCCGGCTCCTGCCCCCGAGCCCGCGCAGGTATGACGGACGAGGCGCCCTCGCTCCAGCGATCGAGCGGGGTGATGGCGCTGGGCACCATTGCCTCGCGCGGCACCGGGTTCCTCCGGCTCGCGGCCGTCACCGGAGCGCTCGGCCTGACCCGCGTCGCGGACCCGTACAACGTCGCCAACACGCTCCCCACCGTCGTCTACGAGCTGCTCCTCGGCGGCGTCCTCACCAGCGTCGTCGTCCGCCCGCTCGTCCAGGCCGCACGCGCGGACGACGACGGCGGAGACCGGTTCGCCCAGGCGCTGCTGACGTTCGTCGTCGTGGCGCTCGCGGCGACCGTGCTGGTCGGCGAGCTGTTCGCGCCGCTCGTCGTCAAGGCGTACGGCGGCCGCCTCTCGCCGTCGCAGGTCGACCTCGCGACCGCACTGCTGCGGCTGTTCCTCCCGCAGGTGCTGTTCTACGGCGCGGGCGCGACGATGGGCGCGATCCTCAACGCGCGCGGCCGGTTCGGCGCGCCGATGGCGGTGCCGGTCCTCAACAACGTCGTCGTCGTCGCGGCGCTCGGCCTGTTCGTCCTGATGCCCGGGCCGCGGCCGCCGACGCCGGACGGGCTGACCCGCGCGCAGTTCCTCGTCCTCGGCGTCGGTACGACGCTCGGCATCGTCGCGCAGACGGTGGCGCTGGTGCCGTTCCTCCGCAAGGCCGGCTTCCGGTTCACCGTGCGCCGGCTCGACCGCGCGCGGTTCCTCTCGCTGGCCCGGCTCGGCGGCTGGGTCCTGACGTACGTCGTCGCCAACCAGGCCGGGTACCTCGTCATCGTCCGGCTCGCGACGGGCGCGCGGCAGGGCGGCTACTCCGCGTACACGTACGCGTTCCAGCTCTTCTCGCTGCCGCACGCGATCGTCGCGGTCTCCGTCATCACCGCTCTCGCGCCGGCGATCAGCGGGCACGCCGTGGCCGGCGACCTCGGCCGCGTGCGCGACGACCTGTCCCGCGGGCTGCGGCTCATCGCGGTGATCCTCGTCCCAGCCGCGCTCGGTCTCGTCGTGCTCGCCCGCCCGGTCGCAGTGGCGGCGTTCGCGCACGGGGCGTTCACCGTGCACGACGCCGAGGTGACGGGGCGGGTGCTCGTCGCGTTCGCCTGCGGGCTGCTGCCGTTCAGCGCGTTCCAGCTCCTGGCCCGGGTCTTCTACTGGCTCGAGGACTCGCGGACGCCCGCGCTCGTCAACGTCGTCGTCAACGTCGTCAACGTCGGTGCCGACCTGGTGCTCGCCACCCGGCTGCACGGCAACGCCCTCGTCGTCGGGCTCGCCGCGGGGTACGCACTGTCGTACGTCGTCGGCGCCCTCGTGCTCGCCCGCCTGCTCCGCGAGCGCCTCGGCGGCCTGGACGGGCGCCGGGTGGTCCGGACCGTGGTACGCACGCTCGTCGCGGGCGCGGTCGCGGCGGCCGCGGCGTACGTCGTCGCGCTCCTCGTGCGCGCTGTCCTCGGCGGCGCGGTCGGCGGGGCGCTCGTCACGGTGCCGCTCGCAGCGGCGGTGGGGGGCGCCCTCTACCTGGCGACCGCGCGCCGGATGCGGGTCCCGGAGGTCGAGTCGGTCGTGAGCCTGGTGTTGCGCCGCCCGGGCCGTACTGATTAGCCCTTCCGGCTCAAGACGGGGGCCGATGCGTCCGATTCTCCCGAGGTGACGTCCATCGGCAACGACCGCGGCGGCGTGATCGTCGGCTACTTCACCAAGATCGCCGCAGTCATCGCCGTGTTCGCGATCGTCTCGTTCGACGCAGTCTCCGTCGGCGTCACGAGGATGAACGCCCAGGACACCGCCTCCGAGGCGGCCCAGGCCGGTGCCGAGTCGTGGCTGCAGGACCACAACTCGAGGCTCGCGTTCCAGGCCGCGGAGGCGTACGCCGAGGAGCACGACGCCGTGCTCGACCCGAAAGGCTTCAGCATCGACCACGACGGCACCGTCCACGTCCGGATGGAGAAGGACGCGACGACGGTGCTGCTCTACCGGACCGCGAAGACCAAGACCTGGGCGCACGTCGTCGTGACGGGGTCAGGGAAGGCGATATGACCCTGCGCGCCCGCCTCGGCGGAACGCTCGCCGCCGGCGTGGTCGCGCTCGTCAGCGTCCTCGGTCCCGCCGCCCCCGCGCACGCGTCGCCAGGGCTGAACACCGCCCGCGCCAAGGCCGCTGCCCTCCGCAAGGCCGTCGACGCGCTGGAGCTGCAAGCCGCGCGCGCCATCGAGGACTACAACGCCGCGTACGACGCCCTCGGCAAGGCCGTGTCCGCGCGGCTCACCGCGCAGGCCGCGGTCGACCGGGCCGAGGCACAGGCCCGAGCCGGCGAGGAGGCGCACGCGCAGCGGATCCGCGCGCTGTACATGACCGGCGGCACGATGACGCTCTACGCCTCGGTCATGGGCGCGACCGACCTGCACGACGCGTTCGGCCGGATCGCCAACGTCAACTCCGTCCTCCGCCACGAGGGCATCACCGTCGCCACCGCCGACCAGGCCGCGTCGACCGCGCGCGCCGCCGCCGCGCGGCTGCGCGAGGTCGCGTTGCGGCAGACCAAGCTCGAACACACCGTCGCGCAGGCCACCCGGCGCATCGAGACCTCGCTCAACACGCAGCGCACCCTCCTCGGCGCCGCGACCGCCGACGTACGCCGGATCGCCGAGGCGGACCGGATCGCGGCCGAGGCCGCGGCACAGCGCGCGTTCGCCGCACGGATGGCGTCGCTCGGCGTGCCGCTCGACGCGCTGAAGGACGACCCGACCGCCGCGCCGAGCGCCGTCGCCGCCCGTGCCATCGACGCCGCGCGCAGCCAGGTCGGCAAGCCCTACCAGTGGGGCGCGGTCGGCCCGGACACGTTCGACTGCTCGGGGCTGACCGGGTGGGCGTACCGGAAGGCCGGGCTGGGCCTGCCACGGACCTCGCGCGAGCAGTGGTTCGCGGGCAGCCACCCGGGGCTCGGCGAGCTGGCCCCGGGCGACCTCCTCTTCTGGGGTACCAACCCCGACGACCCGCAGTCCATCCACCACGTCGCGCTGTACGTCGGCGGCGGCATGATGGTCGCCGCCCCCCACACCGGGGCAAACGTGCAGGTGCAACCCGTCTACCTCGGGGACTTCTTCGGGGTCACCCGCCCGACCGTCACGTAGGGCGACTGGACTTCCCCGGAGCCCTTCCGTACCGTGCTCCGGGGCCGCCTCGTACCTGAGGCACCTCCCAGACGCCCGGGCCGGAACGCCGAGTCCTGCCCCCCGACCCGCCGGGCGCCCGCCGATTCACCACCATGACTGGGGCAGGAGCGGGGAACCCACAGGTTCCACGGCCGCGAGTACCACGGCCTTGGGGTGAAGCCGGTCCACGGACCGGCCGGGCACCTTCCAGCCCGAACCCGACAGCTCACCTCGCAGGCGTGTGGGAAGGGATTCGTTCCGCATGCCTGTTCGCCATACCTGGCTGCGCCATGCGCTCGTGGCGCTCGCCGCCGGGCTCACCGTCGCCGCCGCGCCTGCCGCGGCCCACGCCACCGAGCCCGCCGGCACCACGCTCACCATCGGCCCGTACCGGGTCACCAAGTCCGTCGGGTCCGGGGTGACGTTCGCGTTCACCCTCACGAGCGGGTCGGCCCACCTCGGCGGCCGGACGGTCGAGGTGTACACCAGGTCGACGTCGACGACGACCTGGACGCACTCGTGGACCCGTACGCTCGACCCGCAGGGCCACGGGTCGGTCGCGTTCACGGTCCAGCGGTCGACGTACGTCCTCGCCAAGTTCGCCGGCACCGCCGGGTACGCCCCGAGCAAGAGCGGCGGAGCGCTCGTGACCGCTGCCTCAGCGATCGGATCGCGTGCGGTCACCGAGGCGTCCCGCCACCAGGGCCAGCCGTACGTGTACGGCGCCATCGGCCCCGACCGATTCGACTGCTCCGGTTTCACCAAGTACGTCTGGTCCCGGTTCGGCAAGACGCTGCCGCACAACTCCGGGCAGCAGTACAGCACCGTCCGGCACATCGCGAAGTCGTCGCGGCAGATCGGCGACCTGATCTTCATCTACGGATCGGGCGGCATCTACCACGTCGGCATCTACGCAGGGAACGGCTACTTCTGGCATTCGCCGAAGCCCGGCGACCACGTCCGCAAGGCGCCGATCTGGTCGTCGAGCTACTACGTCGGCCGCGTCGCCTGACCCGACGCGCCGCACGGCGGGCCCGGACTCCCTCGGGGGTCCGGGCCCGTAGCATGAATCCGTGAGCGAGGGGCTGACGGCGGCGCCTGAGACGCTGCTCGGCGGGCGCTACCGGCTGCAGCGCGTCGTCGCGCCTCGCGACTGCACGACGACGTGGCGCGGCCTCGACGAGATCCTGGCCCGCCCGGTCGCCGTGAAGATCCTCGACGCGCCCGAACGCCTGGCCGGCGGCACGGCGTCGTTCCTCGATGCGGCGGTCGCGGCCGGGCGGCTCACCCACCCGCGGATCGCGAGCGTGTTCGACGCCGCCGAGGAAGGCGGGCTCACCTACGTCGTCGAGGAGTGGGTCGAGGGCAGCGCGCTGGCCGACGTCCTCCGCGACGGCCCGCTGTCCGCGCCCCGCGCCACGACGGTCGCCGCGCAGGTCGCGGAGACCGTGGCGTACGCCCACGCGCGCGGCGTCCACCACCGCGGCCTCTCCGCGCACAACGTCATCGTCTGCCCCGACGGCGCGGTCAAGGTCACCGACTTCGAGGTCGCGGCGGCGAGCCGCCCGGACGCCGTCTCCGACCTCGACCTCCCCGACGAGCTGCGCGACACCCGCGCCGTCGCCGCGATCCTCTACGCCTGCCTCACCGGGCGTTCGGTCTCCGGCGCGGAACGCGACCTGCCCCGCGCGCCGTACGCCGAGGGCCGCCTGCTCGCGCCGCGCCAGGTCCGCGCGGGCGTGCCGCGCGAGGTCGACGCCGTCGTCGTCCGCACCCTGCTGCCCGAGGTGCTCCGCAAGTCGACACCGATCACGACGGCCGCCGAGCTCGTCGCGGCGCTCGCGCCGTTGCCCGGCGAGGGCGGCGGGACGACGACCCGCGCGCTGCCGGTCGACGACGAGCCGCGCAAGCCGCGGCGCTGGCTGCGGACCGGCGTACCGCTCGCCCTCGTCGCGGCCGTCGGCGTCGCGGGCGCGCTCGCCGGCCTGGCCGTCGGCCGCGTTCCCGGCCTGGTCACCAAGCTGCCCGGGCTCGGCCCGCAGGTCTCCGCGCAGCCGCAGGGCAGCGCCGCCCCCGGCACGCCGATCGCGCCGGTCGCGGTCCGCGACTTCGACCCGCAGGGCGACGGCGAGGAGAACCACAACGAAGTCGGTCTCGCCTACAACGCCGATCCCACGGACGCATGGCACACGACGACGTACTACAACTCGCCGGCGTTCGGGAACCTCAAGCCAGGGGTTGGCCTCCTCGTGGACTTCGGGAAGCCGACGACGTTCGACCGCGTCGTGGTGGCGTTCGCGCAGCCCGGCGAGTCGGTCGAGCTGCGGGCGGCGGACACCGTGACGCGCGACATCGCGGCCGTCCCGCTCGTCGCGGCGGCGACCGACGTCAAGGTTCCGGTGACGCTGCGGCCCACGCCCGGAACGAGCTCGCGCTACTGGGTCGTCTGGATCACCCGCCTCGTGCAGACCGGCGACAACAAGTACGGCGCCGCCATCGCCGAGCTCGGCTTCTTCCAGTAGGAGCCCGGACTACGCTCAGGCCCGCGATGCTGGAAGACCTCTCCGACACCGACCTGCTCGCCCGGCACGCCGACGGCGACCCGGCGGCGTTCGGCGTCCTCGTGGCCCGCCACCGCGACCGCGCGTGGGCGGTCGCCCTGCGCACCACCGGCGACCCGGCGGACGCGGCGGACGCGGTGCAGGACGCCTTCGTCAAGGCGTACCGGACGGTGGGGTCGTTCCGCGGGGACGCACTGTTCACGACCTGGCTGCACCGCATCGTCGTGAACGCCTGCCTCGACCTCATGCGTCGGTCGCGATCCCGGCCGACAGCGCCGCTCGACGAGGGCGCCGCGGCGGTCGCCGACCCGGCCGACCCGATCGGGCGCCTCGACCTCGGCCGCGACGTCGTCGCCGCACTCACCCGCATCACGCCGGACCAGCGCGCGGCGATCGTGCTCGTCGACCTCGAGGGGTACTCCGTGGAGGAGGCCGCCGAAGTGCTCGACGTCGCGGTCGGCACCGTCAAGAGCCGCTGCCACCGCGGCCGGGTCCAGCTCGCCGAGCTGCTCGGCTACCTCCGCCCTGGCCGGGGAACCTCCCCGTTCCCCACCGCGTCGGACCAACGATGAACGCGCAGCAGCACGTCCCCGTCGACGACCTCGCGGCGTATGCCGCGGGCGACCTCGACCCGACCGCCTCGGTCGCGGTCGAGACGCACCTCGTCCTCTGCGCGGACTGCCGTTCCGACGTCGACGCGATCACCAACGCCACCGCCGCGCTCACCGCGCTCGACCGCCCGGTCATGCCCGCCGACGTCGCGTCCCGGGTGGACGCGGCGCTCGCCGCGGAACGCGCCACCCCGCTCGCGACAGTCGCGCCGCTCGCGCCCAAGCGGCGGCGGCCGTCGTTCGCGGGCATCGCCGCCGTCGCGGCCGGGCTCGCGCTCGTCGCCGCCATCGGCGTCCCGCTCGTCACCGGCGGCTCGGACAAGCCGTCCACCGAGGCCGGCCGCACCAACGCGACGACCCGGCGGCTCTCCTCCGGCCTCGACTACAAGCGGGGCACTCTCGGCGCGACGCTCACCCAAGCTCTCGGCGGCAAGACGAAAGACGTGGGCGACACCGCAGGCAGCGCGCCGCTCGCGGGCGGCGGCGCGGTCCCGGGCGCCGTCTCGCCAGTCCCCACGGCCCCCGCGGCCTCCGAGTTGGCGGTGACGAGCAGGGAGCTCACCACGCAGCGCAACGCGCTCGAGGTGATCGAACAGGACAGCGGCCGGCTCGCCGCGTGCGTCGAGGCGCTCTCCGCCGGGCTCGCCGCCGACACCCCCGTCGAGGCCCGGATGCCGCTCGTCGTGGACTTCGCGACGTTCGCCGGGCAGCCGGCGGTGCTCGTGGCGTTCCCGACGGTGTCCCAGGGCGACGTGCGCGACGACCGGATCGACGTGTTCGTGGCGGGGCCGCGCTGCGGCATCACCGCGGGCGACGACGACTTCCTCGACTTCGAACGGATCCCGCGGCCCGCGGGTCTCTAGTCGTCGCGGTGCACCACGCGCGGCGGCGCGGTCCACAGCCACGACGCAGCGACCGCGACAGCGTACAGCCCGACCACCCGCCCCACCGGCGTGAACGGACTGCCCGCGGCCCGCGGGTTGGCCAGGCCGATCGCGATGGCGAGCACCGAGTACCCCGCCGCGAGGAACCGCAGCGCACGGCCCCGGCGCGCCCGCGCCCCCGCCTCGGCGGCGATCGACACGACGACCCCGACGAAGACCGGGACGACCCAGCCGACGAAGCCCGCACCGACGTACTCCGACGACACCAACCCCGCGGGCACGGCAACGATCCCCGACAGGCAGGCCGCGCCGACGATCGCGCGCAGGTTCAGCGGCGGCGGGCCAGGCGGAACGCGGCGGCCCTCGCAGGCGAGGCACCCGCCGCCGGGCGCCGCGACGGCGTCGGCCGCGCACCGAGGCCGGGAGCCGACCGGGCAGGTGTCGACGGCGGGCAACGCCGGGTGCACCGCGCAGCGCAGCGCGGCACTGTCGTCGACCATGCGCGGCATCGTCGCACGCGGAATGCGGGAATCCGCGCCGCTACGATGACGTTCCTCCCAGGTCGTCGAAAGGGCATCAGTTGAACGCCATCCGCGAGGTCGTCGTCATCGGCTCGGGCCCCGCCGGGCTGACCGCTGCGCTGTACGCCGCGCGCGCCGACCTGCGACCGCTCGTCATCGAGGGCATCGGCGCCGGCGGGCAGCTCATGCTCACGACCGACGTCGAGAACTACCCCGGGTTCCCCGACGGGATCATGGGGCCCGAGCTCATGGACGCCATGCGCAAGCAGGCCGAACGCTTCGGCGCCGAGTTCATCACCGACGACGTCACCCGCGTCGAGCTCACCGGCGACGTCAAGCGGGTCTGGATCGGCGAGACCGAGCACGCCGCGCACACCGCGGTCATCTCGACCGGCGCCCGCGCCAACTGGCTCGGCCTCCCCAACGAACAGCGCCTCATCGGCCATGGCGCGTCGTCGTGTGCGACCTGCGACGGGTTCTTCTTCCGCGACCAGGACATCGCGGTGGTCGGCGGCGGCGACTCGGCGATGGAGGAGGCGACGTTCCTCACCAAGTTCGCCAAGTCGGTGACCGTCCTGCACCGCCGGGATGCGTTGCGCGCCAGCAAGATCATGCAGGACCGGGCGTTCGCGAACGACAAGGTCCGCTTCATCTGGAACACCACGGTCACCGACGTCCTCGGCGACGCCCAGGTCGAAGGGGTCGTCTTGACCTCGACGGTGGACGGGGCCGTCACGACGCTGCCGGTCACCGGCCTGTTCGTCGCGATCGGCCACACCCCGAACACCGAGCTCTTCACCGGCCAGCTCGACCTCGACGCCGACGGCTACGTCGTCGTCGACTCCCCCTCGACCCGGACCAGCCTGCCCGGCGTCTTCGCCTGCGGTGACGTCGCCGACCGCGTCTACAAGCAGGCCGTCACCGCGGCCGGCACCGGCTGCGCCGCCGCGCTCGACGCCGAGAAGTACCTGGCGCTCCGCGAGTCAGCGGTCGCGCACTAGCGGAGCGACCGGGAACTCCGGGGGGTTCTCGGTCTCGGAGGTGGGGCGGACGGGGGCCTCGGTGCCGCGAGTAGAGGACCGCTGCTCGCGCGCGGGGAAGCCGTCGCGGGCCCAGTCGTTGAACCACAACGCCACCAGCGTCGGCACGATCGGACCGATCACGGTGAACGCGACCGACGCCCCGACGGACAGCGTCCGTGGCCGGTCGCCGGTCGCTGCGGCGACGATGAGACCGACCAGACTGGACCAGCCGGCGTAGGCCGCGACCCAGGCCATGACCGAGAGCGTGTAACGACCTGGGCGACCCATGGTGCGAAGTCTACGGACGCTCGGGTACAGTGCGCCGCGACGGAATTCGGGCAGGGGTGTCGCGCGTTGGTGCGACTGTCACCCCGACCCGCGAGGAGAGCAGCCTGTGAGCACGTCCACCGCAACCAAGACCGTGACGGACGCGTCGTTCGCGACCGACGTCCTGCAGAGCGACAAGCCGGTGCTCGTCGACTTCTGGGCCGAGTGGTGCGGACCGTGCAAGATGGTCGCCCCCGTCCTCGAGGAGATCGCGGCGGAGAACCCCGACCGGATCACCGTCGTCAAGGTCAACATCGACGAGAACCCCCAGGTCGCCCGCGACTACAAGATCCTCTCCATCCCGACCATGTCGGTCTTCAAGGGCGGCGAGATCGTCCAGACGATCGTCGGCGCCCGCTCGAAGCCGCAGCTCCTCACCCTGCTCCAGGACGTCATCTAGCCGCGCCCTGGGCCACCGACCACACGGCCGGTCTCGTCTCTCCCCCGTGACGAGGCCGGCCGTGTGCTGTACGGGGTATGAATAGGGACCCATCCCTGGAGGAACGTTCGCATGCAGCTGATCCGGCGCGGTGACCGCGGTCCCGCGGTCGCCGAGGTCCGCGCGCTGCTGCACGCCCTGGGCTTCCTGCCCGACGTGTCCACCGACGACATCGGCGGCGTCGAGTACGACGCCGCCACCGAACGCGCCGTCCGCGCGTTCCAGCAGCGGCGCGGCCTCGCGGCCGACGGCATCGTCGGCGTCGAGTCGTACCGCGCCTTGGAGGGCGCCCGCTGGTCGCTCGGCGACCGGACGCTGTACCGGGTCGTCGGGCACCCGTTCGTCGGCGACGACGTCGTCGCGCTGCAGACCTGGCTGCGTGACCGCGGGTTCGACGTCGGCCGGTGCGACGGGATCTTCGGGCAGGCCACGGACGCGGCGCTCACCGAGTTCCAGCGCAACATGGGGCTCAAGGCCGACGGCGTCTTCGGCCCGCGCACGGAGCGCGCGGTCGCCCAGCTCAGCCGCGCCGTCCGCGGCGGGCGGGTCGACCACATGCGCGAGCACGAGGCGTTGTTCCGGTCCGGACCCGCCCTGGCGGGCAAGACGATCATCGTCGACCCGGGGCACGGCGGTGCCGACGCTGGCGTCGCCGGGCACGGCCTGGCCGAGGCCGACGTCGCGTACGACGTCGCCGCCCGTCTCGAAGGGCGGCTCGCGGCGGCCGGCGCGGTGCCGTTCCTGACCAGGGGCACCGACGGGACGGTGCCCGTCGAGGACCGGGCCGGGTTCGCGAACGCCGCCGAGGCCGACCTCTACGTCGCCGTCCACGTCGACGCCGCGCTCTCACCGCGCTGCCAGGGCGTCGCGACGTACTACTTCGGCGGCTCGGCGACCGGCGAGCGGCTCGCCGATCTGGTGCAGCGCGAGATCGTCGCGCGGACCGACCTGGTCGACTGCCGGTCGCACCCGCGGTCCTGGGACCTGCTGCGGCTGACCCGGATGCCCGCCGTCCAGGTCGAGGCCGGGTACGTCACCAACGCGCACGACGCCGCCCGGCTCGCCGAGGCGGAGTTCCGGGACACCATCGCGGAGGCGGTGTTCGCGGCGGTGCAGCGGCTCTACCTGCCCGCGGCCGACGACCCGGGGACGGGCCAGCTCCAGCTCTCCGAGCTGGTCAGACCGGCCTGAGTGCGCCCTCCGGCGTCATCGACTGGAGCAGGCGTTCGAGGGCGACCTCGACGTCCTCCCGCCACGACACGACCGTCTTGAGCTCGAGCCGGAGCCGCGGGTACCGCGGGTGCGGGCGGACCGTCTTGAAGCCCACCGAGAGCAGGTAGTCGGCCGGGAGCACACAGGCCGGGGCGTCCCATGCTTTGTCCCCGAACGCCTCCACCGCCTTCACCCCGCGCCGGATCAGGTCCTTCGCGATGCCCTGGACGAGCATCCGGCCGAGCCCCATGCCGGTGAACTCCGGCAGCACGTGCCCCGTCATCAGCAGCACCGCGTCCGCGCTGACCGGGCTGGTCGGGAACGCCACCGCGCGCGGCACGTACGCCGGCGGCGCGAACATCACGTAGCCGGCCGGGACGCCGTCGACGTAGGCGAGCTTGCCGCAGGAGCCCCACTCCAGCAGCGTCGCGCTGACCCACGCCTCCTTCTCGAACTCGGTGTCGCCGGTCTCCTCCGCGCGGGCGCGCGCGACCGGGTCGAGCTCCCAGAACACGCAACGGCGGCAGCGCCTCGGCAGGTCGTCGAGGTTGTCGAGCGTGACGCTGGCCAGCCGGCGCGACATGGCGGCTACACCGGCGGTCGACGGCGCCGCCGCGGGGCGGGGGCCGGCGTCGGGGTGGCCTCCGCCTCCGCGCCGGCGAGGCGTTCGGCGACCTCGGCGTGGCCCTCGCAGAGCGCAGCCGCGGCCGCCTCGGCGGGGTCGGGGGCTTTGGCGGTACGGCGGCGCGCGGGCTTCGCCGGCTCGGCGTCACCCGTCGTCGCCGCGGTCTTGTGCGAGCCGGGCGTCGGCCGTACGGAGGGTGCGGTGGCCTTGCGCGGCGGCGCGTGCTCGGCGACAGCGGGCGCGGGTTCCTCGGCGGGCGCGGCCTCGGCGACACCGAAGTCCTCGCGCGGCAGGTGGATGGCCTCGTCGGCGCTCGACCCGGCGGGCGCGCTGGCGGGCCGGCGCAGGAGCCCAGCAGCCCACCCGGCGGCCGCACCCGCGGCGAAACCGAGCACGACCCTGCGTAGCGGGAAACGGCTCACGGTGCGGTGATCTTAACCAGCCCCGAGACCCGCGCGGTAGCCTCTGGCAGGTGACCGGCGTCAACCTCGACCCGTACGGCGACCGCTACGCGGCCCGGACCCGAGGGATGCAAGCGTCCGAGATCCGCGCGCTGTTCGCTGTCGCCTCGCGACCCGAGGTCGTCTCGCTGGCCGGCGGCATGCCGTACACCGCCGCCCTCCCTCTCGACGCGGTCGCCGCCGCGGTCGCCGACCTGGTCGCGACCCGCGGCCCGGTCGCGCTCCAGTACGGCTCCGGCCAGGGCGACCCTGAGCTGCGCGAGCTCATCTGCACGGTCATGGCGCTCGAAGGAATCGTCGCCTCGCCTGACGACGTCGTCGTGACGGTCGGCTCGCAGCAGGGTCTCGACCTGGTGACCCGGATCTTCTGCGACCCGGGCGACGTCGTCGTCGCGGAGGCCCCGTCCTACGTGGGGGCGCTCGGAACGTTCGCCGCGTACCAGGCCGAGGTCGTGCACGTGCCGATGGACGAGGCGGGTCTCGTCCCCGAGGCACTGGCCGAGACGCTGGAGGGATTGGCGCGGGCCGGGCGGCGCGCCAAGTTCCTCTACACGGTGCCGAATTTCCACAATCCCGCCGGCGTGTCGCTCTCGACGCCACGCCGAGATGTGGTATTGGAGATCGCCCGACGGCACAACATCTTGGTGCTGGAGGACAACCCCTACGGCCTGCTCGGCTTCGACGGCGAGCCGGAGCCGGCGCTGCGCGCGCGGACGGACGACGGGGTCATCTACCTCGGGTCGTTCTCCAAGACGTTCGCCCCGGGACTGCGGGTGGGCTGGGTGCTCGCGCCGCACGCGGTGCGGGAGAAGCTCGTCCTCGCCGCCGAGGCGGCGGTCCTCTGCCCGCCGAACTTCACCCAGTTCGTCGTCGCCGACTACCTGCGGACCCAGCCGTGGCAGGACCAGGTGAAGGTGTTCCGCGAGCTGTACCGGGAACGCCGCGACGCCCTGCTCGACGCGCTCGCCCAGCACTTCCCGGCCGGCGCGACGTGGACCCGGCCCGGCGGCGGCTTCTATTCGTGGGTCACCCTGCCCGAGGGGCTGGACGCCAAGGAGATGCTGCCGCTCGCGGTGACCGCCCGCGTCGCGTACGTCCCGGGCACCGCCTTCTACGCCGACGGCCAGGGCGGGTCGAGCCTGCGGTTGTCGTACTGCTACCCGGAGCCGGACCGGATCCGCGAGGGCGTCCGCCGGCTGGCCGGCGTCATCGAGGCCGAGCAGGAGCTACGGGCGACCTTCGGGCCGGGCCCGCGCGCCGCCGAGACCCGCCCGTCGTCGGGCGACGCCCCCGCCCCGGATCTGGCATGACGCGCGCCGTCGTCCTGGCCGGCGGCCTGTCGTTCGAGCGCGAGGTGTCGCTGCGGTCCGGGCGCCGGGTGGTCGACGCGCTGCGGACCGCCGGGGCCGAGGCGTACCTCCACGACGCCGACGCGACGCTGCTCGCCGACCTGGCCGAGACCGGGCCGGACGCGGCGTTCATCGCCTTGCACGGCGGGCCGGGGGAGGACGGCGCGATCCGCGGTGTGCTCGACCTGGCCGGGGTGCCGTACGTCGGCGCGACCCCGCACGCGTGCCGGCTGGCGTTCGACAAGCCGATCGCCAAGGGGCTGCTCCGGGCCGTGGGGGTCGCGACGCCCGATGCGGTGACGTTGCCGCACAGCACCTTCCGGGAGCTCGGGGCGCACGCGGTGCTCGACCGGCTGCTCGCCCGGCTCCCCCTGCCGCTGATGGTCAAGCCCGCGTCCGGCGGCTCCGCGCTCGGCGCCACCGTCGTCCACGACCCGGCCGGGCTGCCCGCCGCGATGGTGCACTGCTTCTCCTACGGCGACACCGCGCTGGTCGAGCGCTACGTCGAGGGCACCGAGGTCGCCGTCTCGGTCGCCGACGTCGACGGGTCGCTCCGCGCCCTGCCGGCGGTCGAGATCGTGCCGAAGGAGGGCGTGTTCGACTACGCGGCCCGCTACACGGCCGGCGCCACCGACTACTACACCCCGGCCCGGCTCGACGACGCGGTGCTCGCCGCGGCGGGCGCGGCCGCGCTGGCCGCGCACCAGGTGCTCGGGCTGCGCGACCTCTCCAGGACCGACCTGATCGTCGACCCGGCAGGCACGCCGTGGTTCCTCGAGGTGAACGTCGCCCCCGGCATGACCGAGACGAGCCTGCTGCCGATGGCCGTCGCCGAGGCCGGCCTCGACCTCGGAGCCCTGTGCCGCGACCTGCTCGACGCGGCGGTCGCGCGCGGCTAGGAGACTGCCCGGAACGGAAGGAGAGACAGTGCCGCTCTATCTGTCGAAGTTCGGCTACACGCCGGAGACCTGGGCCAGGCTGGTCGGCAACCCGGAGGACCGCCGGAAAGCCGCGCAGTCGTACATCGAGTCGGTCGGCGGGACGCTCCACGGGTTCTGGTACGCCTTCGGCACCCACGACGGGTACACCGTGTGGGAGGCTCCCGACAACGTGTCCATGGCCGCGGTTGCGGTGGCGATCGCGGGCGGCGGCGCGCTGAGCTCGCTCGAGACGACCGTCCTGCTGACCGTCGAGGACACCATCGAGGCGCTGCGCCGGGCCGGGCAGGTCCGGTACCGCGCGCCCGGTACCTAGCGGGCGTCCTCAGCGAGGTCCGGGGCCATGATCTCGACGATGCGTTCGAGGTCGTCCAGCGAGCCGAACTCCACGACGACCTTGCCCTTGCGCCGCCCGAGCTCGACCCGGACCCGGGTCTCGAAGTAGTCGGACAGCCGCGACTGCAGCTCGTCGGCGGCGGGCGACCGCGGCTTGGCGCGCCGGCGTACCGCCGGCTCCGCCGCGCCGGTCTCCCCGAGGTGCACCGCCTCCTCGACTGCCCGGACCGACAGGCCCTCGGCGACGATCCGGTGAGCGAGGCGCTCCTGCGCCTCCGCGTCCTCGAGGCCCAGCAGCGCCCGCGCGTGCCCCGCGGCGATGACACCCGCCGCGACCCGCTTCTGCACGGTGGGCGGCAGCTTCAACAACCGAATGGTGTTCGTCACCTGCGACCGCGACCGCCCGATCCGGTCGGCGAGCTGCTCGTGCGTCGCCCCGAAGTCGTCGAGCAGCTGCTGGTACGCCGCCGCCTCCTCCAGCGGGTTGAGCTGCTGGCGGTGCAGGTTCTCCAGCAGCGCGTCGCGGAGCAACGCGTCGTCGGGGGTATCCCGGACGATCGCCGGGATCGTCGTCAGGCCGGCCTCACGGGTGGCGCGGAGGCGACGCTCGCCCATCACCAGCTCGTACGTGCCGTCCGCGATCTCCCGGACGACGACCGGCTGGAGCAAGCCGACTTCCTTGATCGAGGTCACCAGCTCGGCGAGCGCCTCGGCGTCGAAGTTCACCCGCGGCTGGCGCGGGTTCGGCGTGATCGCGTCGAGCGGGATCTCCCGGAACCGCGCGCCGTGCACCGTGCCCGTGCCCGAGTCGTGGCCCGACGGGATGAGCGCCCCGAGACCGCGGCCGAGGCCGCCCCGCCGCTGCTGGTTCACGAGCCCTCCGTCCGTGCGCCGCGTTCGGCCATCTCGCGGGCGGCGTCGAGGTACGCCTGCGCGCCGCGTGACGCCGGATCGTACGTCAGCACGGTCTGGCCGTACCCCGGTGCCTCCGAGATGCGGACGCTACGCGGGATCACCGCGTCGAGCACGAGCTCGCCGAAATGGCCGCGCACCTCCTGCGCTACCTGCTCGGCCAGCTTGGTCCGGGCGTCGTACATGGTGAGCAGGATGGTCGAGACGGTAAGGCCGTCGTTGAGGTGGCTGCGGATGAGGTCGACGTTGCGAAGCAGCTGGCCCAGGCCCTCCAGCGCGTAGAACTCGCACTGGATCGGGATGAGGATCTCCTCGGCCGCGACGAGGGCGTTGACGGTGAGCAGGCCGAGCGACGGCGGGCAGTCGACGAAGACGTAGTCGTACGGCACCTCCGCCTGCTCCAGCGCCCGCTTGAGCCGGCCTTCCCGGGCGACGACCGAGACGAGCTCGATCTCCGCCCCCGCCAGGTCGACGGTCGCGGGCGCGCAGAACAGGCCGTCGACGGGTGTCGGCTGGACGACCCGGTCGACCGGCTGGTTGCCGACGAGGACGTCGTACATGTTCGGGGTGCCCTCGTGGTGTTCGATGCCGAGCGCGGTCGAGGCGTTCCCTTGCGGGTCGAGGTCGATGACCAGCACCCGAAGTCCATGCAGCGCCATTGCCGCGGCGACGTTCACCGCCGACGTCGTCTTGCCGACGCCGCCCTTTTGGTTCGCCACGGTGAGGACCCGCGGCCGCGCGGGCTTGGGGAACGGCTCGGCCCGCGTCGTTCGCATCGCCGCCGCTGCCGCCCTCGCAGCGGCCGCCGCGATCGGCGTGTCGTCGCCGCCGTACGCGGCGAGGTCGGGGCCAGCCGTTTCACGTGAAACGTCCGCCACCCGGGCCATCGCCTCCCGGACGAGCGACTCCTTCGCCGCGCGAGTGTCTGGCCGCGGGCCGTCGGCGGACTCCGCGGCGGGCCAGCCGAGGTCGGTCGGCGCGGTCTCCACGGCTTCGGCGCCGGCCGCAGGTTCGGTGGGCCAGCCGAGACCGGGCGTGACGACGTGGGTCACCGAACGTCCTTCCGGCGGGTCGAGGCGGGGCGGGTCATCGTAACGACCGTCGTGGGCGGGTCGACAAGCCCGGCCCCGACCTGTTCGACGGTCGCCCGGAGATGTGGCGACGCGGCCACCTCAGCCGCCGCCCGTTCGCCCTTGAGGGCGAGCAGCCGCCCGCCGGGCCGGAGCAGCGGGAGGCACCAACCGGCCAACCGGTCCAGGGGCGCGACCGCCCGGGCGACCACGACGTCGTACCCAGGTTGCTGCCGAGCCACCTCCTCGGCCCGGGCTCGGACGACGCTGACCCGGTCGCCGAGGCCGAGGTCGGCGACGACCTCGGCGAGGAACGTCGCCCGCCGCAGCAGGGGTTCGAGTAGGACGACCGTGGTGTCGGGCCTGGCCAGCGCCAGCGGGATGCCCGGCAAGCCGGCCCCGCTGCCGACGTCGACGACCCGGTCACCCGGCGCGAGCAGCGTGCCGACCACGGCACAGTTGAGCAGGTGGCGGTCCCAGAGCCGGTCGGCCTCGCGCGGGCCGAGCAGGCCCCGTTCCACTCCGGGACCGGCCAGCCACGCGGCGTAACGGACGGCCAGCGGCACGAGGTCCCCGAAGACCGACGATCCCGCGCGGTCGGGGATCGGCGTCGCCGTCATTCCGGACGAACGACCACCCGGCGCTGCGGCTCCTCGCCCTCGGACTCGCTCATGACGCCCTCGATCCCGGCGATCGTGTCGTGGACGACCTTGCGCTCGAACGGCGTCATCGGTGCCAGGGTCTCGTCCTGGCCGTTCGACGCGACCCGCTCGCCGGCGGCGGCGGCCAGGGTGACGAGCTCGGCCCGGCGGCGGATCCGGTAGCCGCCGATGTCGAGCATCAGGCGGCTGCGCTCGCCCGTCTCCTGGAGCACCGCGAGGCGGGTCAGCTCCTGGAGCGCTTCCAGCGTCGTGCCGCGCTGCCCGATCAGGCCGTCGAGGTCGTCCCCGACGATCGCGACGGAGGCCCGGTCGCCCTCGATGTCGAGGTCGAGGTCGCCGTCCATGTCGAGGATGTCGAGCAGCGCCTCGAGGTAGTCGGCCGCGACCTCGCCCTCGTGTTCGAGGCCGCTCAACGCGTCGGTGCCCTCGGCGACCGTCTCGACGGTGCCCTCAGCGTCGTCCGCCACGGCGCTGCCCCTTTCCACGCTTGGTGTTGCGGTTGGCGGGCCGCCGCGCCCCGGCGGTGGCCTTGGTCGGGGTTCCGTCGGGCGACGGAGAAGCGCCGTTCGCCCCCGCGACGGCGGGCGCGGCCGGACCGGCCGGAGCGCCCTTGGGTGGCTTCGGCGCCGGGGCCTTGGCCGGCGCGGGGGTCGCGCCGACCGGACCGAGGTGCCGGATCACGACGGCCTGCTGGACCATGCTGAAGAGGTTCGTCGTCGTCCAGTAGATCAGGACGCCGATGGCAACCTGGAAGCCGAACAGGCCGAGCAGCGCCGGCATCGCGTAGAGCAGCACCTTCTGCTGGGTCGCCTGCGACGGGTCGGTGGTGGCCGTCTTGCCCATCATCTGCTTGCTCGTGAGGAAGGTCGTCGCCGCCATCAGGACGATGAGGATGAGCGAGACGGCCTTGACCGGACCCGGCGAGGTGTGCAGGAACGCGAGCAGCTTGGCCGGCGACTTGAACCCCGCCCCGATCGGCGCGCCGAAGAGCTTCGCGGAGCCGAGGCTCTTGGCGACCGACGAGCTGAGGCCGAACTTCGCCGGGAACCGGTAGCCACCGTCGCAGGTCGCGCACAGGTGCGGCTCGAGCTGCTTGAGCACCTGGAACAGCGAGATGAAGATCGGCATCTGGAGGAGGACCGGGAGGCAGCCCGCGAACGGGTTCGCGTTGTGCTCCTTGTAGAGCTTCATCAGCTCCTGGTTCAGCGTCTCCTTGTCACCCTTGTGCTTGGCCTGCAGCTCCTTGATCTTCGGCTGCAGCGCGGTCATCGCCCGCTGGGTCTTGATCTGCTTGACGAACAGCGGGTACATGAGCCCGCGGACGAGCACCGTCAGCAACATGATCGCGAGCGCCCAGGAGAGTCCGCTGTTCCGGCCGAAGACAGGACCGGTCAGATCGTGCAGCTTGACGATCGCCTGGGCGATCAGGCTGAACAACGCGTGGAATGCGGCTGTCACGTACCAACTCCTGCTCGGCGGGGCAGGCGCCCCGCGGGGATGTCCGGGACCGGGTCGTAGCCGCCGGGGTGGAACGGGTGGCAGCGGCCGATCCGGCGCGCGGCGAGCCAGGCGCCGCGCAGGCCATGACGGTGCAGCGCCTCCTCGGCGTACGCGCTGCACGACGGCGCGAACCGGCAGCGCGGCCGCAGCAGCGGGCTGACGAACCGCCGGTAGCCGCGGACGAGGAGCAGCAGCAGCGCGGTCACGCGAGAACCCGAGGGAGGGCGGCGTCGAGGAGGTCGCCGAGGGCCGCGCTGTCGAGCTCGCCCGCACCGAGCTGGGCCCGGACGACGAGGCGCGAGCCGGGCGGCAGCGCGGCGAGCCGCGCGCGCAGCAGATGGCGGAGGCGACGGCGGAGCCGGTTACGGACGACGGCCGGGCCGACGACCTTGCCGACGACGAAGCCGACCTGGGTGGGCCCTGATTCCGGCGTGGTCAGGTGCAGCACGAGCGGTCCGCGGGCGCTTCGGCGGCCGCGGCGGACGACCTCGGCGAACTCCTGACGGCGCCGCAGCCGGGCAGCGGCGGGTAGCACTACGGCGTGGCTCCCGCCGGTCAGGCGGAGAGCTCGCGGCGGCCCTTGGCCCGCCGAGCGGAGAGGATCGCGCGCCCGGCCCGGGTACGCATCCGCAGCCGGAAGCCGTGCGTCTTGGCGCGGCGGCGGTTGTTCGGCTGGAACGTGCGCTTGCTCACGGGAGGGCTCCACGGAGGTCACAGGGGCGCGGCATGCCCTTGCGGCACGCACACAGACCGCATCACAGTACGCAGCGACCCGGGGAGGGTCAAACACGCGCCGAACGACACGCCGGCACCCCGGGGATGGTGTGCGTAGCCTACGCTCATCGGCGCCATTCCACGAACCTGTGGAGAACCCCTTGTCCACAGACTCGGCACGCTGATACGGTCCGCCAACGCTGGCTTCCCCCGCCGCACCTGCCCCTGCCGGGTACGACGTCCCGCCGGCACCGTTCCCCTCGGTCGGCCGGTTCCGTGATCTGTCCGTGACGACGGACGGTCGGAGCGTTCGCGGAAACGTCCTGGTAAGCCCGGAAGATCCTGGGTACGACCGCCGGACGGCCCGCACCCCGTGCACAGGATGTGGACAGAGGTGTGGACGACGGCACGGACCTGTGGCCCTGACCCGATCGTGACAAGCCCGTCACGGACGGCCCAACTGGCGTGACATGTAGGGGATGCTCGTGCAGGAGAACACCCTCGACCTCGTCGCGGTGTGGCAGCGTTCGGTCGAGTCGCTCGCCGAAGGTGCGCTGAGCCCGCAGAACAAGGCCTGGATCCAGCTCACCCGCCCGCTCGGCCTCGTCGAGGACACGGCGCTGCTCGCCGCCCCGAACGAGTTCACCAAGGACCTGCTCGACACGCGCTACCGGCCACTCATCGCCGAGGCGCTGTCCGGCCAGCTCGGCCGGCAGATCCGCGTCGCGGTCACCGTCGAGCCGCTCCCCGTGCAGGACGCGATGCCGGAGCCGGCGCCCGAGCCGGTACCGGAGCCGCCGGGTCCGGGCACCGGCCGGGACCACCACGCTGTACGCCGCGGTGACGTCGAGCCGGCCCGGCTCAATCCGAAGTACTCGTTCGAGACGTTCGTCATCGGCTCGTCGAACCGGTTCGCCCATGCGGCCGCGGTGGCCGTGGCGGAGGCGCCGGCCAAGGCGTACAACCCGCTGTTCATCTACGGTGAGTCCGGCCTCGGCAAGACGCACCTGCTGCACGCGATCGGCCACTACGCCCTCAACCTGTCGACCGCGGGCCGGGTCCGCTACGTGAGCAGCGAGGAGTTCACGAACGACTTCATCAACTCGATCCGGGACGACAAGGCCGGGGCGTTCCAGCGCCGCTACCGCGACGTCGACGTCCTCCTCGTCGACGACATCCAGTTCCTGGAGAACAAGGAGCGGACGCAGGAGGAGTTCTTCCATACGTTCAACACGCTGCACAACGCGAACAAGCAGATCGTCATCTCCAGCGACCGGCCGCCGAAGCAGCTCTCCACGCTGGAGGACCGGCTGCGCAACCGGTTCGAGTGGGGGCTGATCACCGACGTCCAGCCGCCCGAGCTGGAGACCCGCATCGCGATCCTGCGCAAGAAGGCTGCCGCCGAGCGGCTCAACGCGCCGCCCGAGGTCCTGGAGTACATCGCCTCCAAGATCCAGAGCAACATCCGCGAGCTCGAGGGCGCGCTGATCCGCGTCACGGCGTTCGCGAACCTCAACCGGCAGGGCGTCGACCTCTCACTCGCCGAGGTCGTGCTCAAGGACCTCATCCCCGAGCACGGCGGCCCGGAGATCACCGCGGCGACGATCATGGCGGCGACGGCGGCGTACTTCGGGCTGTCGATGGAAGACCTCTGCGGGTCGTCCCGCTCCCGGGTCCTGGTCACCGCCCGGCAGATCGCGATGTACCTGTGCCGCGAGCTGACCGACCTGTCGCTGCCCAAGATCGGGCAGGCGTTCGGCGGCCGCGACCACACGACGGTCATGCACGCCGACCGCAAGATCCGGTCGCTGATGGCCGAGCGGCGGGCCATCTACAACCAGGTCTCCGAGCTCACCAACCGCATCAAGGTCCGGGCCCGCCAGGCATGAGTGATCTTCTGGTGCACAACCTGGGGACAACTATGTGGACGGGTGGGGCGTCGCGAGGCCCGTACTGGGGACGGCGGGGGACGAGCACGGCGGGCTGGGGGAACCCACCGCAGTTATGCACGACGACGCTATCTGTATGAGGCCCGCTGACCTGCGGTGATGATGGTCATCCACAGGTTCGCACCACCTACGGAGACGATTGATGTCTCTCCTATGAAGTACACATGACAAGAACAGGCATCCAGGAGAGGGCGGTACGCAGTGAAGTTCCGTGTCGAGCGTGACGACTTCGCCGAGGCGGTGGCCTGGACCGCCCGGTCCCTCCCGGCCCGACCCGCGGTGCCCGTGCTCTCCGGGCTGCGGCTCGAGGTGACCGGGCACGAGCTGACCCTGTCCGGGTTCGACTACGAGGTGTCCGCCCAGGCGACCCTCGACGTCCAGGCCGAGGAGGCCGGGACCGTTGTCGTGCTCGGGCGCCTCCTCGCCGAGATCGCCCAGAAGCTGCCCGTCGCGCCGGTCCAGCTCAGCACCGACGGCAACCGCGCGATCCTCACCTGCGGCACCGCCAGGTTCACCCTGCCGACTATGCCGGTCGAGGACTACCCGACGTTGCCCGAGATGCCGCCGGCGGCGGGGTCGATCGCGAGCGACGCGTTCGCGGCCGCGGTCGGGCAGGTGTTCGTCGCCGCGGGCCGCGACGACACGTTGCCGGTGCTCACCGGCATCCGGGTCGAGATCGAGGGCGACACGTTGGTCCTCGCCGCGACCGACCGCTACCGGCTCGCCGTCCGCGAGCTGAAGTGGCGGCCCGAGGGCGCGGTCGACGCCGTGACGGCGCTGATCCCCGCCCGGACGATCAACGACGCCGCCAAGACCCTCGCGACCACCGGTGCCGAGGTCGCCATCGCGCTCGGTAACGGCACGCAGGGCGAGGGCATGGCCGGGTTCTCCGGCGGCTCCCGGCGGACCACGACCCGGTTGCTGGAGGGCGAGTTCCCGAAGTACCGGTCACTCATCCCCGCCGAGTTCGCCTCGGTGGCGCAGGTCAACACCACCGCGCTTCTCGACGCGGTCAAGCGCGTCTCGCTCGTCGCCGCGCGCAACACCCCGATCCGGCTCAGCCTGGACACCGACCAGGTCGTGCTCGACGCGGGCGCGGGCGACGACGCGCAGGCGTCGGAGTCGATCGAGGCGGCGTACGACGGCGACGCGATGACGATCGCGTTCAACCCGCAGTACCTGCTCGACGGCCTCACCGCGATCGGCTCCGATCTCGCCGTGCTGTCGTTCAACGGGCCGGTCAAGCCCGCGGTCATCACCGGCAAGGACACCGAGGCCGACTACCGGTACCTGCTCATGCCCGTCCGGCTCTCGGGCTGACCGTGCCCCCGCTCGGGATGGTGGGCCTCGGCCGGATGGGCTGGGGCATGACCCAGCGCCTCCGCGCGCACGGGCTCACCGTCGTCGGCTACGACCGCGCGCCCGAGCACGCCGATGTCCCGTCGCTGGAGACGCTCGTCGCCGCGCTCCCGGCGCCGCGCACGGTGTGGGTCATGCTGCCCGCCGGCGACCCGACCAAGGAGACGCTCGGCGACCTGGTCACCCTGCTCGCCGAGGGCGACGTCGTCGTCGAGGGCGGCAACAGCAACTTCCGCGACTCGATCGCGCGGGCCGCGGTGTTCGCCGCGCGCGGCATCGGCTACGTCGACGCGGGCGTGAGCGGCGGCGTGTGGGGCCTGACCGAGGGGTTCTGCCTCATGGTCGGCGGTACGGATGCCGCGGTCGCGCAGGCGCAACCGTTCTTCGACGCGCTCGCACCGGAGGGCGGGTTCGTCCATGCCGGCGAGTCGGGCGCGGGCCACTTCACCAAGATGGTCCACAACGGCATCGAGTACGGCCTCATGCAGGCGTACGCCGAGGGCTACGCGCTGATGACCGCCTCCGACCTGCGGATCGACGTGCCCGGGACGGTCGCGGCGTGGCGGTCGGGCTCGGTGGTCCGGTCGTGGCTGCTCGACCTCCTGGTCCGCGCGGTGGAGGACGACCCGAAGCTCGACCGCGTCCGTGGCTGGGCCGACGACTCCGGCGAGGGTCGCTGGATGGTCGACGAGGCCGTCCGTACCGCGGTGCCGTTGCCCGCGATCACGGCGGCGCTGTTCGCGCGGTTCGCGTCGCGGCAGG